>JBAPYY010000578.1:0-1589 GCA_049284975.1 Occallatibacter sp. | reverse complement strand
CATGCCACCATCGAGGGCAGTCGGTACTGAATACCGTTTTGCCGTGGAGCAGGCCATCCGGTATCGCAAGCCTCTGGCGGTGATGATCGATGAGGCCCAGCATCTCGGCAAGATTCCGTCGGGCCGCCGTCTCCTCGATCAACTGGACGTAATCAAGTCCATCGCCAACCAAACGAAGACCGTACACATTTTGCTTGGAACCTACGAACTGCTTGCATTCCGAAACCTCAATGCGCAACTCAGCAGGCGAAGCATCGATATTCATCTCCCCCGCTACAGAGCCGAAGATCCGGAAGACCGGCAGATGTTCATCAATATCGTAAGGACCTTCGAAAAGGCCCTTCCATTCGAGGGCTCATCGGATCTGGTAGCCGATTGGGAGTTCCTGTATGAGAGGAGCCTCGGATGCATCGGGATTCTGAAGGAATGGCTTGTGCGAGCTGCGACCGTAGCGTCTCGGATGGGCCTCAACCGGCTGACGAAAGCGAATCTTCAATCTCAGGCTTTGTCCATCGCGCAATGCGAACAGATGCACACGGAAACGGCACATGGCGAACTGACACTGTACGAAGGGAGCCAAGCATCGGTGCGGCTTCGCAGCAGATTAGGCTTGAGTACGGAGGCGCCCACAAAGACGGATCCAACGCAGGAAGTTCATTTGGGCAAATATCGCCGGCCTGGTCACAGGCTTCCAATGCGTGATCTTGTTGGACTGCCGGAGGCAAATGCAACGCCTGCTTGAGTCATGGTCACTATCACGCCCACTCTTACCGCCGAGGAGCCAACTCTATTCTCTGGAACCGATGGGCGTCGGCACGGAATTGGTCGAGAGCCTCACGGGTTATGTCGCTCGATTGGCCGATGCGCACTCAGTGAGCGTGGGAGACCTTGTCGGCAGGGTTCTAGCAGATCTTACGCATACAAAGGATGCAATCATCACGCAGACTGCCAAGGCAGTCAGAGTCGGCGGCCATGGCTTTCGAGCTTGCAACTATACACCCAACGGCGTTACTGAGACAGCGGTGAAATGGGTTGATGCGATCGAGGCCGCCACCAATCGAAACGATCTGCAATATCTAACCCTTCTTCCGCTTCGTTATATGGTTCCAGGCGGCTTGTTTAGACGGCGACGTGCGTGGTGCGCACTTTGCTTTGAACAATGGCGGTCAGCCGGCCAGATAGTTTATGAGCCGCTCATCTGGTCAATTCAGGCGTCAGCGAATTGTCAGCTCCACGCACGGCCGCTTGATCATACGTGTAGTCATTGTGCGCGCACGCTAAGTCCGCTGGGCGTTTTTTCCAGGCCGGGATATTGCGAACGTTGTGATAGCTGGTTAGGTATGTCAGACAGCAATGGGAGGCGGTTACTTCACGCTCCAGGTAAAGAAGGACACAATGCGTGCTCCACCATGCAGGTGGGATATTTGTTGACAATGATTCCTTTGATCAACCCTATCGGAGCTCGTGCAGCCCTTTGCAAAAACCTGGCTGCATTTCTCGATCAACTCACCGCTGGCAATGTTGTTGCCCTGGCAGAGTACATTCACTGCCCACCGAGCATTCTTAGAAACTGGTTGGACGGTAGAACT
>JBAPYY010000577.1:0-2870 GCA_049284975.1 Occallatibacter sp. | reverse complement strand
CGTACCACGCGCGGATGTTGCTTTGAGAGCACCATCACACCGGCCGAGTAGCACAGGTGACGCCCGTTGCTTCCTGCTCCTGCAGTTTCGCTGACTCCGTGGTAAACAATCATCCAGCCGTGCTTGGTTAAGATGGGTGGGGTTCCAGCGCCGATCTTGAGCCGTTCCCAGGGCGAGATTGGGGTCGCTAGTCTATGGTGAGAGGTGAACTGACCTAGGCGATCTGGCTCATGGCTTTTCAAGACCGGCGGGCAATAGGAAATCCAAATGCTTTCCCGATCGAGATCAACCTCGCGGGACGATGGATGGCAAGCGGTCTCCTCTGGACGAGTGCCTGGAAAAAGCGGACGGTGGAGCATACCCAATTCCAGGTGTCCAGAGGAGTTGGGGATTGCGACAGGGAATAGGCTCGCATCTTTGTCATCCACGTTGCCCAATTCAATGCCGTGCCAATGCGCGTAGGTTGTGAGCCCGAGACGCTCCCAGTGGAAAAGGTCCTCGGAAAGGGCCAAGGCGATCCTCGGCCCTTGTGGCGAAAATGCCGTGTAGGACATGATATAGCGTTGGAGCGGTTCCACAAACGTGACGCGGGGATCCTCGCAGCCACCGCTTCCATCGGGCCGCCGTTCATACTCGGCTTCCGGCTCCAGCGCGATGCCGAGCCTCTCGACGCCAGCCGGATCGCCGGATTCATTGAATCGCACTCGTGCAATACCAATACGCGAGTAGTTTCCTTTCGCGACCATCCGCGGAAAGAGATAGAGTTCGCCATCAGGGCCGCGAACGGCTGCCGGATTCAGAACGCCTTCCACTTCCATGGGATTGCCGGGTTCCGGCTCCATTAACATCCCCAGGCGGTGCAGCTTGAATTCGTTCATCTCAACTCCTTACTGAGCCGCACCTGCCAACTCAAAAGTTCGCGTCTGTTGGCCGTCGTCCAAACAAGCAATGATCGCTTCGATCACCCGCTTGGTCTCATTGGGACCTCGAACCGGAATGGAAATAACACCTGCCTGTTCAGCTGGGTAGTCGTTTCCCCCAACAAACAATGCATCTCCTACGTAGATCATTTCTTTTATGGAAATACCAAGTCTTTCTTGCAGCTTTTTGATCCCGTAGGCCTTGTCGATGCCCGGCTTGGTGACATCAATGGATGTAGCGCCACCGAGCCGTACCGCAAACTCTGGAATCAGTGTGTCGAGGAATGTTTTGATCTTCTTACGCTTTGCGAAATCCGCATCCCATTTCTCCTTCTCTTCTAACGGCGCCTGCTGGCCAAGTGCGGAATAGGTTACCTGGCTTCCGCGATCTTCAATGGTCTCTCCCCACGTCTTTTTGACAGAGAAGCCTGCGTCTTCGGTGGCTTTTTTCAGAGAGCCGATGATCTTCTGCTTTTCTTTTGCAGAGAGATCCTCTGAGTAGAGCTTCTTCCACTCCCCGGCGTACTGAAAGAATTCTGTTCCACAGGTTGGAAGAATCGATAGGTTTCTCAGACTTTCGTCCTGCGGAAGATGGGAGAGCACCTGCTTTTCAAACTGGAGCCAAGCGCCCCCGGAGATGATCGCAACCTTGACGACACCGAGCAGGTCATGGAGGAGATTCGCCATCTCGGCATCGAGTGACGATTTGCTCGCGGCGAGCGTTCCGTCGAGATCAAAGACGATTAGCTTTTTTACCATTTACGCACCTCGGATTCCATGCAGACTCAGTTGGTGTTTCCGGCCGCTCTGGCTCTTGTTATCGACCGGTTTAAGGCGACTCGGGCAGTGCGATCTCCAACAAGGTCGCTGCGCTGTTTGGGTTAAATACACTTGCGCTGGTCACCGCGGGCAAGAGCCATACTTCGCCCTTATTCACGCCATATGCGGTGCCGTCGCTTTCGAGCCACCCCGAGCCTTCAATGCAAACGAGCACTCGTGGCATCTCCGCCGCACCGACGTTAAACGGTGATTCTCCGCTGATGCGCCACAGCTGGAAATGTTCACAATCAAAGAGCCTTTCGCGCTCCTCAGGAGTACTAGTGATCACAAGGGGAGTTACGAGGCCACCGCTGCTGTTTGCGAAATTGATGCTGGTTAGCGCCTGATCGACCTGGAGTGGCCGAGGCTGCCCTGTCTTCGCGTCGACGTGATTCCAATCGTAAAGGCGGAATGTTACATCGCTGTTCTGCTGGATTTCAAAGACAACAACACCGCCTCCCAAGGTATGAACGGTTCCAGCAGGAATGAATACGCCATCACCTGGCTTCGGGAGAATGTTCACGAGCTGATCCACGATTGTCCCGTCAGTCAGCGAATGGCGCAAGTCCTCGGCGGTTGTGCCTGGTTTCAAGCCCGCATAGATGTGGCTTCCTTTATTTGCCTCAATCACAACCCACGCTTCTGTCTTGCTGGTATCGCCCGCGGGAATCAGCTCTGGGTGCGCATCGCTGGGATGTACCTGCACGGAGAGTAATTCGTGTGCATCAAGAAACTTGAGAAGCAGCGGAAAGCGGCGAAAACGCGGAGCAAACTTACCCATCAGTTGCTCACGAAATCCTTCCATCAATTCGCCAATGGTTTGCCCTTTCAGAGGCCCGTTGGCAACCTGGCTTTGATGATCGTCCCGGTCGCTGAGCAGCCACGCTTCGCCAATAGGCCCGCCACCCGGAAGTGGCACGGAGAGCAGACCGGACAACCGCCTACCGCCCCACAGCCGATACTGATAGATAGGCTCGAAGCGCAAGGGATACAACGGCATTTGATTCATGCTTTATCTTCCAACTTTCTTATGTGCAGGCCGGTGTTCGGATGCCTCCGGCCAACTCTGTTCCATCGCCTGGGTGTATTCGCCGCGGCGCGCAGCCTGATTGCAGAGTGCGCGGTGATAGA
>JBAPYY010000576.1:0-2383 GCA_049284975.1 Occallatibacter sp. | reverse complement strand
GGAAGTTCGCGAGCGTTTGCGGCCGCGCCTGGCTTCACCATCACGGCCACCAATGTCACCATGCCGCTCGATACCCAGCAGTACGGCCAAGGCACCTTTACGCTCACCTCTGTCAACGGCTATACCGGCGGACCGCTGGTTACGTGTACGGTTGTCAATCCGCCAGCTAACGCCAAGCTGCCCGCCTGTTATCAGCATGGCTTAATGCCGGTGCTGCCTGCGAACGGGACACTCACAGGCACACTCCTTTTTGTCGCGCCCGGTCAAATACCTCCGCCCGAGCCCGCAGGCCTGCGCAACCGACCTCACCGCAGCGAGACGGGAATCATGCTGGCTGCGGCACTGCTGTTCGGCTTTTGCATTCGGCGGCGAAGGACGCGCTGGTTCAGGCGTGCGCTGCTCGTTCTGATCACACTGTATGGCGTGACTGTGCTTAGTGCATGCGGCGGCAACGGCAACGGGATGACGGCGGGAAGCTACACCTATAACGTCAATGCGTCGGATGCCAGTACGGGCGGCTCAGCTTCGACGACCATCAACGTTACGATTCCCTAGAATTGTTCGGTCAGACCGACATCGGCAGACGCGTGGACGCAAGTCCTTTATTTTCCCTCGTCCAAGCCTGAGACGGAGGCTTTCTACCACTTTAGTGGTGTTCTAGATCACATTTTTTCTGCTAGGCTGAGCGCACCCTTTAGGCTTACCGGTTGGACTAGATGTGTATGAAGAGTTTTCCCTCAGTTGTCTTTTATGGCCTCTGTCTGGCTGTGACTCCTGCAATTGCCCAGGACCTTTCGTCGAGTGTCCAGACTATGCAGAGCGCCTACGCCGCCTCGGGCAATATCGTTCTGCTCAGTCGCGACACGATCATGATCGAGCCCCACATGCCGGCACCGCTCTGCGCGCTGCCCAAAGATCAGAACGGCACAACGACCTGGTCCCTGTACACGTTCCCGCTGGCTTCGATTACGGTACCGCTGGCCCAGGTGGATGAGACGCTGATTGCCGAGGATCGCGTTTTCTCGAGTGCCGAGGCGCTGCGCACCTACAAGCCAGGCCAAGTGGGAGATTCGACGATGGTGGTTGTGGCGGGCGTTCGCGGCAAGCAGTTTCACACGCTCATCTACGATCTCGACAAGTTTGAGCACCTCGGCCCGGGGCCGCACTCGAGCAAAGATTACGATCAAGCGCCGGATGATACGGTGGCTTTCGGACTCACGTTCGCTGATCCCGCGGCGGCGCATGCATTTGCTGTTGCTTTCAGGAATGCGGTGATGGAAGCCAAGGCACAGGCTGCCGTGACCGAGCGGCCGTAGGGAACGTCGCTCAAAGGGAAGGGCGCTATATCATAGTTCAATGCTGAACTGGTGGGACGTCGAGCAATTCGATGTCGAGAAGCTTCTTGCGACTTGGCGGTGGCTTTGCCCCCAGAAATTAACCCTACTTGCCAGGAACGCTTTCGGGGATTTGTTTTTGCAGGACGACGCTGGGAGTGTCTTTTGTCTGAATGTTAGCGGTGGTACATTCACCAAGATCGCTAGTTCCTATTCTCAGTTCGTGGAACTGGCGGGCCAATCTGAAAAACGGGAAGATTGGTTCGCAGAGTGCGACGAACGTACCGCTGCCGCGCGTGGGTTAACGCCGCGATCAGACCAGTGCATTGGATTCGAGATCCCCGTTGTTTTCGCGGAATCGGCTTCGACCAATCCGTACCTCATCGACATTTATGAAAACGTTGGCATGCTCGGAGATCTGCATCGACAGATTGCGGAGCTGCCGGATGGGGCGAAGGTCGAGCTGAAAATCAGGCCTCAAACATAGGGCGGCGATTTCCTTTCGGAAATCGCCGCCTGCTTTCTAATCTCTGTTCTTTGTCTTCACGCGTTGTAGGTGCCTGAGGATACGCGTCCGCCGTGGCCGGTCCAGTTGGTGTGGAAGAATTCGCCGCGTGGCTTGTCGACGCGCTCGTAGGTGTGCGCGCCGAAGAAGTCGCGCTGCGCCTGGAGCAGGTTCTGCGGCAGACGGCCGGTGCGGTAGCCGTCGAAAAACGCGAGCGCCGTGGAGAACGCCGGGGTGGGCACGCCGAGCTTGACCGCGTGCACCTGCGCCTTGCGCCACGAGGCTTGGTACTTGTTGAGCAGGCGCGCAAAATATTTGTCGAGGAGCAGATTGTCGAGCTTCTTATTTTTGCGGAAGGCGTCCTTGATCTTGCCGAGGAACTGGCTGCGGATGATGCAGCCGCCGCGCCACATGAGCGCGATGCCGCCCATGTTCAGGTTCCAGTTGAACTCCTGGCCTGCGGCGCGGAGCAGCATGTAGCCCTGTGCGTAGCTGATGATTTTGGAGCAGAAGAGCGCGCGGCGCACGTCCTCAATGAACTTGG
>JBAPYY010000575.1:0-8454 GCA_049284975.1 Occallatibacter sp. | reverse complement strand
AGTGGCCAATCCCGGCCGGTTTCTTTGGCATGCGGGAATGAAATTGAGCGATCTGATGCCTGACCGCGATTCTCTGGTCTCTAGAGACTACTGGTGGCATCGCACCCAGCTCGGCCTTCCGGCGCCGGAGTTCGTAGCCGCACTCGATGCCCGTGCTTCGCAGCCGCAGACAGGCCCCTCTTCGAGACAACAAAACGGCAGATCTCCCACCCGTCCGAGCGGCGGTCTCACAAACGCGGCTTCTGGTACGCAATCGCATCAGTCATCTGGATATGACTATCCATCCACGAGCATGAGAAAGTTTTCAGACACCCACACGTCAGCAGAGGCGGGAGCCTTGGGAGGCATTGAGGTGGACAGTCCGATGGGACACGAAACGGCCTTGCTTCGCCCTGCTTTTGAAACCGACTGGAACTACGCGGTCATCGAGCGCCTGAACGCGGCCACCATGGCCACATCTCTGCTCTCTTTCGATCTGGGCAAGTTGGTGCTCAGCCACGACGCCTCACAGGATCTTGAGCTTCAACCGGGCGACATTGTTACCGTGTTCTCGCAGAATGATATTCACCAACCGATGGACAGGCAGACAAAATATGTGCGGCTGGTAGGGGAATTTACCCATGGCGGCGTTTATAGTGTCATGCCCGGTGAAACTCTGCGTACGCTCGTTGCGCGCGCCGGCGGCCTGACGGACAAGGCGTATCTTTACGGAGCCGAGTTCACCCGCAAAAGCACCCGGATGATCGAAGAGCAGCGTTTAAAAGAGTATGCCGACCGCCTCGAGCATCAGTTGGCGCGCAGTTCGATCGCCATGGGGAACGCGGCGAGCGGAGCCTCGCAGGAGGGCGGAAAACAGGAACAGATTGCCTCAATCGATAACGATCTCATAGAGCGCTTGCGCCAGGTGGAACCTACAGGAAGAATCGTGCTTGATTTGAATCCGCACAGTGAGGGAGAGAGCCAGTTACCCGAGACGCAACTTGAGGATGGCGACCAGTTGCTTGTTCCCGCCGCTCCCGCCACCATTCAGGTAATCGGCGCCGTGTTCAATCAGAATGCGTTTCTGTATCGCAGCGGCGCTCGCGTTGGCCAGTACCTTCATCTGGCAGGCGGCACGAACCGCGACGCAGACCACGGACAGATTTTTGTTCTGCGTGCGGATGGATCGGTGACTGGCCGCGGTGCTCGACGGTCGATCTTTTCGTCCGGCTTCCAAGACGCGCGCCTCTATCCCGGCGATACCATCGTTGTCCCAGAGAAGAACGTAGGGCCGGGAGCCATGCACGAGTTTCTCTCTTGGACGCAGATCTTTTCTCAGCTTGCCCTGGGTGCGGCCGCCATTGACGTAATCAAATAAACGGTTGTGGGAAGCCTCTGCGCGGAAGGGATACCGCAAAGAGGCTCCGCGCATCATCTTGTCGCATGACTTACGAAGATATTAATTGGAACTAACTCATCGGAATTCGATAATGGGACTCGTTCCAATTGTGACTTTCCATCCTTCTATTTCTTTCCACTGACCGTCCAACAGCAGCCACAGAGCCGACGATAAATAGGTAGTCACATTCGCAATTGAGAGTAAAAACCGCATGACTTCCCGGTCTTATTCTTCAGCGATGCTCGCTCTCATGTGCCGCCGGGAATCTTCGGCGCTCCGGTTTTCAATTACGCTTTCGAGGTAAGATTTCATGCAGCTTTCCAGTCGTGCGCTTGAGTCAAACGCTGTCTTCGCGTCACGTCTTCCTGTCACCACGCTGCCCCCGATCCAACAGGGCGCGTCTGACTATCAAGCGCACTTGAAATGCTTCAGCCCTGCAAATTCCATTCCGGTAATCAATAATCTTGTAAGCCCCACAGCCAGCTCATGGTGTCTCTCTAATTCCAGACGGGTCTTCGACTTTTCGTTTGCACTGCTGGTTCTTGCCGTATTCGCAGTTCCCATGTTGGCGATCGCCTTGTGCGTTCGCCTCACTTCGCACGGACCTGCATTCTTTGCCCAATATCGCGTGGGACGTGGAGGACGTCTCTTTCGCGTCTACAAGTTCCGCAGCATGACATGGGACGCCGGCCATCGCGGCCCCGGTCTTACCAGAAGCGGGGATTGCCGCATCACTCCGATGGGACGTTGGCTGCGCAAGCTTAAACTCGACGAGCTTCCCCAGTTTTATAACGTCTTGCGCGGAGAAATGAGCCTTGTCGGTCCACGGCCTAAACTGCCGCGGTATACCGGCATCGTCAACATGCCGTATCGCCCCGGCATCACTGGTGCTGCTACTCTTGCCTTCCGCCGCGAAGAAGGATTGTTAAGCCGCATTCATCCCAGTCTTCTGGATGACTACTATAACCAACATATCCGTCCGCTCAAGACGCGCATGGACGTGCGCTACATGTGTCGTGCCACGCTCTTGAGCGACTTGCGCCTGATCGGCGCGACACTCCTGGCCTGTCTCACGCCATCGCCCGCTCCTCCTGTCGTTCGCCATGCTTCTACGCAGTTCCTCGGTTATACGGCGCAAACGCTCCAGCAGGTCAATGCCGCAGAATCTCTTAAAACGGCGATTTGACCCGGCACCTGCGCGGAAGTATAGTTACGGCCGGCGATAGACATCATAGCTACCAAGTTTGCGGTACGGTATAAAGACTTGTCGAAGTGCTTCCAACGCGGCTTTGCGCTGGGGGGTGGGATCCTCTTTCAATTGCAGATCGCGTTTCACAATCAGCCAGCGAATGTTGCGGCGCTGCGCTTCTTCCACAAGCTGAGAGGGCGAAAACGGATCGGTGGCGTTGTCAAACAGCAGCACGGGGAATTGCGGAACGCGGCCTGTGGCAAAGTAGAACGGGTCTTCGCCGGGAATGAGAATCAACCCGTCAGACACCGGGATTTCGTTGGCTGCGAATCGTAACAGTTCTTCAAAGTCAGGCAGAAAGGGACCAGTGACTGCCATTCCTCGCAGCGCAGGAGCCGTCGAATGTGTGGCAGGTCCATCGGGCAGTTGCGCATAAGAAAGGCGCTCTTCGCTAGCCATATAAAAGCCGCCGCACACAACCAGCGTTGTTCCGATGATTGCCGCCAATCCGGTCGCCACGAGCTTCCTTCGGTCCGTTGGCACCTGAATCTCGCCGGTTGGTTCGATGGAAGCTAGAAAGGCGATCATCTCAGCAATGAGAAATACCAGCAAGGGCCAGATGGCATAGGTCGATCCCCACAGCTGCTGTGACAGCAGGGTTCCGTTGATGGTGACCAGCAGCAGGATGGGCAAAAGGGCGCGCAGACTCAGGCCGCCGCGAAGATTCCACAGCGTGAGCGCGCCGCTGACGACCAGCTGCAGCGGCCACAGTGCCAGCAGGCTGCTGGCGCGGTCGTCGGCGTCTGAAGAGAGAAAAAGACCGGCCAGCGTCCAGAGAAACGGCGCGCCCAGAAGTCCCAGCGCCACAAGGCGCGCCCACAGAGCCCGAGCGAAACGGCCATGCAAGAGCACCAGAGCTACAGCGGATGCCGGCAGCCACCAAAGCAGCGATGGCTCTGTGTAGACGTCGAGCATCAGTTGGAATCCAGGCAGCCTGCGCTGCGACGCAAACTGGATCGTCCAGTGCAGATAATTGCCCACCCCAACGGTGAAGTGCAACACGCATCCCGCTGCAATGAGGGTTGCGGCGGAGCCGGCAAGAATCCCGCCCAACTCCGAAGCTCCAGAACCGCCCTGCGAAGCAGGACCTCTGTGCGACCGCCTCACTAACAAAAGCAGAAGAATAAGCGCCAGCGAAGCCAGCAACAGCGGCAGGCCGATGTTCTGCTTGAAGAAGAGCGGAAGCGGAAGCGCCACGCCAGCGACGAAGGGCCGCAAGAGCGCCATGCCCGGACTTGATGCAGCGGCGTCATCCGCACTCATGTGCTGCAAAAGAAAAATCACCACGAGAATGCAGAAGACACAGTCGCAGTCATAGAAGGGAAACGGCAGGATGCTATAGATGCCCAGGACGCTCAACGGCGCGGCCAGCAGGAGCGAAACAGCCCACGCCGCGCGCAACCGTCCTCGAAGTGTCTCCAGTACAATTCGCCAGGCCAGCACTGTTCCCAGGCCGCCGACCACTGCAGCATAGAGAACATGATGAAAAAAGACGCGCCCGCCAAGGCGAATGAGGGCGGCCTGAACCAGAAATGTGAGGGGCGCATGAGCCAGCGGGAAGTCGCGATAGGGCGTTTGGCCCAGAGAGATGCGGAATGCCGTGTCGAGAATGTAGCTCGTGTCCCAAAGGATGGCCAGATGCGCGTTCTGCCACAGGACCACGGCTGCACTGGCTAGAAATAGCGCGGACGCGGCAATCAAATCGCGCATGCTGTAGCGGCATTGAGTGAACTGAGATTTGTTGCGGTCGGGTTTTGGCTTGCGCATGGCGAGTTTCAGGCGTCACCTTGTCACGTTCCGCCTGATTTATTGATCTTCAACGCTCGCGCCCCGTTATGCAAGCCGACGTGAACGGCTTGTGATTTGTTATGGCATCGATGCATTTCAACTTCTAAAGACGTTGCCGTTGCGCAGAGTTCTGTCTCTGCCTGAGAATAGCAATGGAGACTAAAGTGAGACTTATTCGAGCGTGCCGGCGTTTCGTCAGCGTGGCCCTGATTCTGGGCGGTTGTAGTTTGTTAGCACTGTCGCAACGCGACCAAAGACAGGCTGCCTTTTCGCTGGAGCAGCAGGGCAAAGTTGCTGAAGCAGAAGCCGCCTGGCGCGCATTGTCCACTGCGTACCCATCCAATGCTGAACCGTATGCTCATCTTGGCCTGCTCGAAGCCCGTCAGGAACATTACACCGAGGCAATCGCGTTCTACCGCAAGGCAATGGCGTTGAATCCCGCCATGCCTCGCTTGCGCTACAACCTGGGCCTGGCGTACTTCAAGGACGGCGAATACAAGGACACAATTCTGCAACTTGGACCGCTGCTCAAAACGCAGGCACCCTCCTCAGACGAGGCGCAGCAATTGACGGTTCTAATTGGAATGTCGCACTTTGGGCTCGGCGAATATGCGGCTGCTTCTCCCTATTTGAAGAGTGCTGCTGACCGCGATGCGCAGAACCTTCCCTTGCTCTTGACTTTGGCCCACAGTTGTTTGCTTTCGAAGCAATACCAATGCGTTCTCGATGAATTTCATCGCATTATCGCCTTGAGTCCTGACTCAGCCGAGGCTCACATGCTGGCTGGCGAAGCATTGGACGAAATGAAGGAAACCGTCAACGCCACGCGGGAGTTTCGCGCTGCTGTCCAAGCCAATCCCAAAGAGCCCAATGTGCAATTAGGCCTTGGGTATATGTTGTGGAAGCAAGGCCAGAACCAGGAGGCCGCGCAAGAGTTTCAAGCCGAACTCGACAATTTTCCCGACCACGGACTGGCCATGCTTTACCTGGCGGATTGCGACATTAAAATGAACCAGCTGAATGATGCCCTGCCACTGCTGGAGAAAGTTGTGCAGACCAACCCCTCCAACTCCATGGGACATCTCGACCTCGGCATCGTCTACACCAAAGCCGGCCGGCACGAGGATGCACTGCGCGAGTTGAAAAGTGTCATTGCGCTCAAGCCAGATAACGTGAGCGCCCACTGGCGGTTGGGACTGCTTTATCGCTCCATGGGAAAGACGGCCGAAGCCAAGGCAGAGTACGACAAATCCAAGAGCCTCAACGAAACTGCCGATGAGGACCTGATCAAGGTGTTATCCAAGATGCCACCTCGGGACAGTACAGATCAGCACGCGGCGCCCACGCCAGCGAACCAGTAACTCATCCTGAAAAATCGTGCACAGCGCATAGAAGAAGGCCGGAGCATTTGCTCCGGCCTTCGGTTTCTGCGGCGTTGAATCGAGCTAACTCTAGAACGTGACCTTTGCGCCCAACTGCAGGAGGCGCGGTTCGTGGTCGGAGTTGACTGTTCCGAAGCTCGCACCATCGCCCATATTGTTGTCGACGGTAAGGAAGTTCGGGTGGTTGAAGAGGTCAAAGGCTTCGGCGCGCAGTTGCATTGCGACGGGGCCGTAGAGCTTGGTGTTCTTGACCAAGGCAAGATCCCACTTCTGCATTCCGGGTCCAAGGAGCGAACCGGAGCTTACGTTGCCGAAATGGCCGACTGCGGGCGTGTAGGAGGATTGTGTGAACCATTGGCCCGGCTTCCGGGTCATATTTACCTTGGCTACCTGGTCTGGACGGGCGGCGATATGGCCATCAGGAGAGCCGATGCCCAGTCCCCTCAGGCCCTGGTTTGGCAGAGAAGCCGTGGTGCAGAGTCCGGCATTGGGTCCGGTCGCATAGGTGGGGCAAGCAAACGGATCCGTTGGCTGAACCACATTGAAGGATGTGCCAGAGAGCATCGAGGTGATACCTGAAAGCTCCCAGCCTCCCAGCAACATACCCTCGGCTCCATGCTGCTCCTTGAAGAAGGGCAGGTTGTAGACGTAGTTGACAATGAGCGTCTGCGGTTGATTGAAGCCCGACGGACCGTAATCCATCTTCATGTTGTAGGAGTCAGTTGTTCCGTATTGCGTGTTGCCGTTCAGGCCGCCGGCGCGATCCACGGAATTTGTGGTCATGCTCTTGGCCCAGGTATACGCCGCGCCTACCGTCAAGCCCTTGGAGGAGCGATGTTGCAGCGCGATCTGCAGCGAGTTGTAGTTGCTGGTAAAGATCGTGCCCTTTGTGTCGAACCAGCTATACCCGAGATAGGGGCGCAGCGCGTTGACATCGACGTTGCCTGGGTTAGCAAACCTGGAGGCGAGCGTGGGCTGGTTCATGTCGAACTCGCCGATCAAATGGCGAGCCTGGCTGCCCACGTAAGCCACTGAAGCAGTGGTGGTGGGAAGCAACTGGCGTTCGATGGTGAGGTTGTAATCGACATAGTTCGGAACCTTGAAAGCGGGGGTCCCGGTGGTCCACATCATGTTGGGTGCGAGGCTCGTAGCGGCAGTCCCTTTTGTCGTCGTATCGAATGAGGCGTTGTTTATGGTAACGGTCTGCACTTCCGGCGGATCGTAGAAGGCGCTCTGCTCGAAGATGCCGTTCAGAACGCGATCGTAGAAGATGCCGAAGCCGCCGCGAATGGAAGTGACTCCATGGCCGTCGGGGTTATAGGCAAAGCCGACGCGCGGAGCAAAGTTGGCGCGGTAGGTCGGATCGATGGTCGAGCCGAAAGGCGAGCACTGTACCTGAGAGGAGTAAGTCTGAGCAGTTGCGCAGGCCGCTCCCTTCGGGAAGATGATGCCATTGGCGTAAGTGGCGGGGACGAGGTTGAAGCCGCCGACGGACTGGCCACCTAGGAAGCTGCCGGTTGCTGGAACGATTGTCGGCGCCAACAGCGGACTGTAGAGTGTGGGGTCGAAGTTGGCGAGGATGTTGGCCTTGTCGTGGGGAGAGGGGAAGCTGCTCCAACGCAGACCGAGGTTAATGGTCAGTTTCTGGGTCAGTTTCCAGTCGTCCTGGATGTAGAGCTCGCTGTTGAAGTACTGGAGATCGGGAACGGTGTCCTTATTCTGTTGGGTATATTGGAGAACATTGCCCAAAAGGAAGTCGGCAAAGGGAACATCAGCCCCCAGGGCGGTGCCAAAGCTGAAGCTAGCTTCGCCGGCGACAGCATTCTCGTTCTTCAGCATCTGCTGCAGTTGGAAGCCCATGCGGATGGTCTGCTTGCCCAGGGTGAGAGCAAGGTTATCGAAGTAGCTGCGGTCGAGGTTGCGCTCTTTCCACGGGGTAGAACCTGCCGAGAAGCCCGTCAAGCCCGTGATGCCGACTGCGGGAAGGCGTCCGTATGGATCCTGGAACGCTTGAGTGGTCGAAGTTAGCGCGCTGAGCGCGGTGGCTGAATTGGCAAATTGGCCGCTCTGGAAGCTGGAGTGATAAGTGCCCTGAGAATAGACAAATTCCAGCTCATTGACCATCTTGGGCGAAATCGTCCAGGTCAGGTTGCCCACTACATTCTTTCCCGGTGAGTCAACCGTGGCTGCCGCCATACCTGGGTAGTTGTTGCCCGCCCACAGGCCCATGGGCTCGGTTACCGGCATGACATCGTTCATGCCGCGCGCATAGAAGTGAACCTTGTCGTTGAAGTAGTGGTCGATGCGGACGATGTCGTCACGGTAGCTGTTCTGGGCCGGAAGGTTGAGCGTCTCTGAACCGCCGGCGTTCGCGTTGGGCTTAAAAACGTCAGCCAGATACAACTGCGTGTCCTTGCTGGCTGGGTTAGCCGCTTGGGCGATTGTTGTCTCGTTGGTGGCCGGGTTATAAGTCGCGCCGTATCCAACGTACTGAGCCGCAATAGCCTGGGTCGCGATAGAGCCTGTGGGATCATTCACACAACCCACTGGCGAAGTCGGGCCGCATATTGTGGGCGCAGCTTGAAAGATACCGTTGATGTTGTTGGTGGTCGGCGTGGGAATGGTAACGCTGGAGGCTGCGGAGGTAATCTTATGCC
>JBAPYY010000574.1:0-3252 GCA_049284975.1 Occallatibacter sp. | reverse complement strand
GGAATAGACCGATGGCCTCAAAGAAAAAATCCGCAAAGCTCCTCCACTGCCCCACCTGCGGTATGCTCGTGCAAATGAAAGACGAGGATTTCCCGTTTTGCAGCGACCGCTGCCGCAAGATCGATCTCGGCAAATGGGCGATGGGCGTCTATAAGATCAGCTCGCCCATTCTCGACCCCGAAGTTCTCGAAGACCTGGGCGGTCTCACCGGAGACTCCGATGGCGAGTAAGGGAAAGTGGTACTACATGATTTCGCTTTCCCTCGCAGGACTAGTGAGCCTCGTTTCTACCTTAGTCGGAGGCGTTCTCATTTTAGGCCTTGCCTGGATGGGGTCTCCGCCTAAAGCATACTTTCCCTTTGTGCTTCTCGTGCTTGGAGTCCCGCTTTTTTTGCTTGCACTGGAAGTTTCAAAACGATTCATCCTTTTCATATGGGCCCTGGCTGTTATCTACCCTCTTTCATTGATTCTGATCGAGGGCGGTGACTTCAGCTCGAGGTCATTCCTGATGATTCTAGCGGGAGCTGGAACAATCTCTTTAGTACTCCTTGCGGCGCTCTTGCGGTACAGCGCGAGTTTGGAATTGCCTCCCATCGAGACAGACAGCGAAGGAGTCAAAAATGGCCCACATGACTGAAAAAACACCCCTTGATAAGAAAACCTCCTGGGCCTGGACGGTCGCCACATTTTTCGGCGCGGGCTTCGGCAAGCCTGGACCCGGCACGTGGGGCTCTGTGGCCGCTGTGCTTCTCTGGGCAGCTTTCGCGTGGGGTTTGCATCCCACTCCGCAAACTCTCCTCGTCGCGTTGCTCGCCGGCATTGCGCTCACGCTCGTCTTCGGAATTCCAGCATCGACCATCGTCGCGCGCGAATCCGGCCGTCATGATCCACAATTCGTGGTCATCGACGAAGTCGCCGGCCAGTGGATTGCCCTGCTTGGCAGCCACGCCAACTGGCGTCATGCTCTCATCGCGCTCGTCCTCTTCCGGCTATTCGATATCACCAAGCCCTTCCCCGTTCGCCAACTCGAAGCTTTACCTGAAGGTTGGGGTATCGTTCTAGATGATGTCGGCGCAGGGCTGTATGCTTTGGGTGTAGCATCTTTGCTGCACCTTTGGATTTAGGCCATGCCCCGAACTGCCAGTCAATCCGCCGCCGAAGCCTCTGACGCGCCGCGCATTGACGATGTTGTGCCCGCCGCCGCGCTGCCCGGAGGCGAGATCGAACTGACCGGGGCAAATCTTGGTCCGCTCGGTCCGGCTCTGCCCACAGTTCTAGTCGATGGCCTTCCCGCACAGGTTCTCATGAGCCGGCCCTCGCGCCTGGCCTTTCGCGTTCCCGAACAGGCCACCACAGGCATGGTCACGGTGAGCAACTCCGCCGGCTCAGGCAATGCTGCGCCGCTGCGTGTCGCGCGCCAGCTTTCCGATGGCCTGCACCCGGTCACCAATCCGGTCGTCAGCCGCTCGGGCATGATCTCCGCCACCATCTCCGGCCAACGTGGCAAGCAGACTCCGGTGTCCATTGTGCGCGTCAGCCCCGACGGCCGCGGAACACCTTTCGTCACCGGCATTCTCAACGCCACCGGCATGGCCTTCTCGCCCGAAGGCGACCTCTACGTCACTTCGCGCGCCGAGGGCAACGTCTACCGCATTGACGATGCGGGCGAGCCTACCGTCTACGCCGAAGGCATGGGCGTGGCCACGGGCGCGGCATTTGACGCCGACGGCAACCTCTTTGTCGGCGACCGCAGCGGAACCATTTTCAAGATCAATCCCGCGCGCCAGATCTTTGTCTACGCCACGCTCGAGCCCAGCGTCGCGGCTTATCATCTCGCTCTCGATGCCGCTGGAACGCTCTACGTCTGCGGCCCCACGCTCTCGTCGAACGACGCCATCTGGGCCATCGACACCCACGGCGAGGCTCGCCCCTGGTTCCGCGGCCTCGGCCGTCCGCAAGGCCTGGCGCTTGACCGGGAAGGCAACATCTACCTCGCCGCCTGCCTCCAAGGCCGTCGCGGCCTGGTGCGTATCACGCCGCAGGGCGAAGCAACCCTCGCGCTCGCCGGCGCAAACCTCGTCGGCCTAGCTTTTTCTCCGCTCGGAACCACTATCCTCGCCACCAGCGAAGCAGTTTATGATGTTGACCTGGGAGTCGAAGGACTTAGTCTTTTTTGATTTTGCCCGCTAATCTCTGAACCCTGCCCTTATGAAATCCGAAATTATCGCCGTCGGCTCCGAGATGCTCACCCCGTTTCGCCAGGACACTAACTCCCTCTATCTCACGGAAAAACTCAACGGGTTAGGTGTCACCGTAGCCTTCAAGAGCATCGTTGGCGACCGCCGTAAAGACCTGGTTAACGCCATCGGCGCAGCCCTCAGCCGCGTTGACGTTGTGGTGATCATGGGCGGTCTCGGACCCACCGAAGACGACCTCACGCGCGAGGCAGTCGCTGAAACGCTTTCGCTCGCCCTGCACCGCAATGCCTCACAAGTGGCCGCACTGGCAGCGCGCGCAGCTACATGGCGCATCCCCATGCCCGATAACAACCTCAAGCAGGCCGACGTTCTGGAGGGCGCAACCCTGCTGCCCAACCCCAACGGCAGCGCTCCCGGCCAGTGGCTCGACATCACATGGCAAAGCTATCGCAAGCTGCTCATGCTCGTTCCCGGCCCGCCTCACGAATGCCGTGCGCTCTTCGATGCCGAGTGCATTCCGCGCCTGCGCGATATTCTCCCCCCACGCCACATCGCCAAGCGCACTCTACGAGCAGCCATGATTCCCGAGTCCCAGGCGGACAAGCTGCTCGCGCCCATTTACACCGAGTACAAGGACGTGGAAACCACCATCCTTGCCCATGCCGGCGACATTCAACTCACCCTGCTCTGCGACAAATCCAACGCCGCCGCCGCCCGGCAACGCGTCGATGAGCTGGCCGGCCGCATGGAGGAAGCACTTGAAGACTGGATTTATTCCTCCAGCAGCGAATCGTCCGCGTCTTCAGAATCTCTGGAACAAATCGTCCTCTACTATCTCGGCCTTCGCCAATCCACACTGGCCGTGGCGGAAAGCTGCACCGGTGGCCTCATCGCGCAGCGCATCACCTCTGTTCCCGGAAGCTCTCGCTCTTTTCTGGGCGGGGCAATTGTCTATTCCGATGAATTGAAGACCGCCTTTGCCGGCGTGCCACGCGAGTTGATCGCCGAGTATGGCGCAGTCTCCAGAGAGGTTGCCGAGGCCCTCGCCTATGGCA
>JBAPYY010000573.1:0-2737 GCA_049284975.1 Occallatibacter sp. | reverse complement strand
GCAATGGCGTGCGAAGACAGATTTGGAGATTATGGCATTGTCGGGTTTGCAAGCATCGACACCAGCGGGGTAAACCCGGTGGTCCGGGATTTTGTGCTTTCATGCCGCGTAGCGCAAAAACATGTGGAGCACGCTTTTTACGGATGGCTGGGAAATCGCATGAAGCAGCAAGGCTCTACGCGGCTGGTGGTCGAACTTATCAAGTCAGCCAGGAATGGCCCGCTGGTAAGCGTCTTCAAGGAGATGCCGTTTATCGCAGTTGACGCCGAGGGAGACTCTCTGTCGCTTTGTCTGGACCTGGACACCGGCGTGCTTTCTGACGGAGTCGTGACGGTTGACGACTCGGCCTTTGACAGACGTGATGGTGTCTCTTGAATATGGTTGATTGTAATAAGTTGGCCGCGCATGAGTGTTGCAGGAGTTAGCCCATGTTAGAACCGCATCTGGTTCTGGGAATCGGAGAGTTGCTGTGGGACATGCTGCCCAGCGGGCCACGGCTCGGCGGCGCGCCGGCCAACTTTGCTGTGATGGCTGGAAGGCTGGGCAATCACGCGGCGATCCTGAGTCGAACGGGCCGCGACGAGCTGGGGCGCAACGCGATTGAATTGCTGGAGCCGCTGCCTGTGGATGCCAGCTTTCTTGAGGAAGACCCGGTGCACGAGACAGGTCGCGTGACGGTCCAGTTCGAGGGCGGGCAGCCGAGTTATACGATTCATCAGCCGGCGGCATGGGATTTCATGGAACTGACCGACGAGTGGGTGCAACTGGCAGAGCGGGCGAGCGCACTCTGCTTTGGTTCGCTGGCGCAGCGCTCCGAAGAGTCGCGGCAAACCATTCAGACGCTGGTGGCGCAGACTTCTGCCTCGTGCGTGCGGGTCTTCGACGTGAATCTGCGCGCGCCGTTCTTCTCCTCCGAAGTGATTCAAGAGTCCCTGGAGCTGGCCACGGTACTGAAGATGAACGACGATGAGATGCCACGGGTGCTCGCGCTTCTAGGGCTACCTATGCGTCAAGGCCTGGCGGGCCAGGGCACGTCCGCTTCGGGCTCGTTGCGGCTGGCCGCCGAGCGGCTGCTGGAGGAGTTTCCTTTGCTTCGTATGGTGGCGATTACGCGCGGTTGTCACGGCAGTCTGCTGGTGACGCGCGAAGAGTGGCACGAGCATTCCGGAATCTCCGTCCAGGTGGCGGATACCATCGGCGCGGGAGATGCATTTACGGCGGCCATGACCCACTATTTGCTGCGCGGTGCCGATCTCGCCATGCTGAATCAAGCGGGCAACCGCTGGGGCGGGTGGGTTGCCTCGCAGGCCGGCGCCATGCCCGCGTTGCCGCAGACCGTGCTCGAGCGGATTGCCGCGGAGATCGAGGGATAAGGCGAAATACCGCCGGCCCCTCGGCAGAAAGCGCAACTAGAGTTTCACAGGTTAAAATGAATACAGCGAAAGTGGAACTGGACAGGGCGGAAGTGTGCGCCTTATCGCCAAACCTGCCATCAAACTGGTAGCTTGAAATAGAAGGGTTCTGTTTTCGATGATGGCTTCAAATCCGTATTTTTCTCTCGCAGTTCTGTTTGTGGCGGCGCTAGGCTTCGGCCTCGCACCGTTGGGGTTGGCGTGGCTGTGGGCGAAGGCGTTTTCGCCGGCCAAGCCGAATGCTGTGAAGAACGCCATCTATGAGTGCGGCCTTGAATCCAGGGGCGATGCCTGGGTGCAGTTCCACTCGGCGTATTACCTTTATGCCATTATCTTTTTGATCTTCGACGTGGAGGCGGTTTTTCTGCTGCCCTTTGCGGTGGCATTCACAGGGCTGACGGGCGCGGCCTGCGCGGCCATGCTGGTTTTTGTTCTGCTGCTTATTGAGGGCCTGGCGTGGGCCTGGGCCAAGGGCGTGCTGACGTGGACGTAAGAGTAGGGAATAGGAAATTGGGGAATAGAAAATCTTACGGGAGCAAATGATGGCTGTTGATGCAGGATTGAAGATCGAACTGGGCAAGCAGGGGGTCTTCGTGACAACCATCGAGGAGCTTTATAACTGGGGCCGTCGCAATTCCGTCTGGCCGATGCAGTTTGGGCTGGCTTGCTGCGCCATCGAGATGATTGCCACCACCATGGCCCGCTACGATCTGGCGCGCTTCGGGGCAGAGGTCTTCAGGCCATCGCCTCGCCAGGCCGACCTCATGATCATCTCCGGCACAGTGACGAAGAAAATGGCGCCCCAGGTGGTTCGCCTCTACAACCAGATGGCGGAGCCAAGATACGTGATTGCCATGGGAGCCTGCGCCATCAGCGGAGGACCGTTCAAACAGGGCTACAACGTGCTGAAGGGCATCGATCGCTATATTCCCGTGGACGTGCACATTCCCGGCTGCCCGCCGCGCCCCGAGGCGCTGATTCAGGCCTTCATGACGCTGCAAAAAAAGATTGACGGCCAACATTTGACCGGCGAAGACAGGCCGCGGCACCTGGACGCCGAGGCGCAGGGCGAGTTCCCCGTGCCTGTTTTTGGGGAGCACGATCTGGAGCCTACGTCGAATTCCGGTGTCTGGACTGTGCCGGTGATTATCAAGTGAACGAGTGAAAAAGTGAACAAGTGAATGAATGAGTGAAGAAGTGAGTTGATTTCATCTAATAAATCGGTTTTGAAAGGGCACGACTTCAGTCGTGCCGCTAAGGAAGCATAAAGGAATCGGGCTTTAGCCCCTGAGGGAAATTTTGTTGGGAATGGAACTGCTTTAGGA
>JBAPYY010000572.1:0-10258 GCA_049284975.1 Occallatibacter sp. | reverse complement strand
GGCGGCCTGTGTAGTGCACGAATACATCGTCAAGAGTCGTGTTCTGCACCGTTAGCGATTTCAACGCAACGCCAGCCTTTACGGCCATTTCGACCAACTCGGTAGTGGTTCGCGAGCCGTTGCCCGTCAGCACGCGATACATGCCCGCGCCCTCATGCTGCACAGAGGTGACCTCGTCGAGAGTGTGCAGGCGCTGTCCCCAATCTTCAGGAGGATTTTCGAATTGCACTTCGACCACGTTCGATCCCGGCACGCTGGCTTTCAACGCCATAGGCGCATCAAGCGCGACCAGCTTGCCGTGGTCGACGATGGCGATGCGATCGCATAGTGTGTCGGCTTCATCCATGTAGTGAGTGGTGATGAGCATGGTGAGATGGCGCGTTTTTCTCAAGTTGTCGAGCATCTCGTAAACGGCGATGCGGGAGACAGGATCAAGACCGGTGGTTGGTTCATCGAGAAAAAATATCTCTGGATTGTGGACCAAGCCGCGGGCGATTTCAACACGGCGACGCATGCCGCCAGAGAGCGTCTTGACCTGCGCTCCGCGCCATTTGATCAGATCAACAGCTTCGAGAACGTCAGCAATGTTTTTCTTGCGTTCTGCCATGGGCACGCTGTAGAGCTTGGCGTAGATATTCAGGTTCTCCTCAACGGTAAGGTCGGGATCGCTGGTGAGGGCCTGGGGGATTACGCCGATCATACGGCGCACCGCATCGGAGTCTCTTGCCACGTCATGGCCGGCGATGATAGCGCGACCGGCGGTGAGAGGGATGAGCGTGGTCATCATGCGGATAAGCGTGCTCTTCCCTGCACCATTGGGGCCGAGGAGTCCGAAGATTTCACCCTCAGCAACCGAAAAGCTGATGTCCTTGACGGCTTCAAAGTCGCCATAACGCTTGACGATGTGCTCGACAGCGATGGCCGGAGGCCGTGAGCCATCTTGCCCCTTGACGAAGGTCGTGGCCGATACCATCATTGCTTCACCAGCTTGTTCTTGGGTATATACACTTCGGCTATCATGCCGGGGACGAAGCGCTCGCCGGGATTGTCGATAAGCAGTTTGAGTTGGACGGTTTTGATGTCGCGCTTGCGTGCGCCGACGTCGCGCTGGGTGGCAAAATCAGCCTCTGCGGATTTGTTAATGACCTTCCCTTGAAGTGTCGCGCCTGATGGCATTACGACGCGCAGCGAGTCGCCAAGTTGGACGGCGTCGGCCTGTGTCTCCGGCAGCGGCGCGTAGACCCAGGTCTGGGTCAGGTCCATAATTGTCACAATCGGCGCACCTACGGTCACCACTTCTCCCTGACGCGCTGCGCGAACGTTAACCTTGCCGCTGACCGGGGCAAAGACCTGTGCGTAACCCAGTTCAACTTTGGCCTGGTCAGCAAGAGCGCGCGCGTTCTGGAGCTGGTCGCGGGTCTCATCAACCGTGCGTCCAGCAACAGCGGTGAGCAATTCGTGCGCACGCGCCTGGCGCAATGAGGCCTCTGCAGCAATTACATTTTCCCTGGCCGTATCCACGGCTGCCTTGGTCGCCTGAAGGCTTGTAGCAGCTTCATCGCTGGCTTGCTCGCTCATAATGCCCTGCTTAGCCAACGCAACGGTTCGGCTGGTGTCGGCCTTCTGGTGGTCGTAGTTTGCCTGAGCCTGGGCGAGCGAAGCCTGCGCGGCGCGCACCTGGGCATCTGCGTTGACAGCGGCATTGCCGGTCTCGCCGCGGTCCTGGAGCTCGGTTTCGACCGTCTCGCCGAGTTTCCATTTCTGGCTCGCCGCGGTAGCTTCTGCGGCTTTGCGCGCAGCCTGCAGGTCATTGCTCTCGATAACGGCGATGAGCTGGCCAGCCTGCACATCCTGGCCCTCGTCAACGGTAAGGGTTTGAATGCGCCCGGGAATCTTGGCGCTCACCACTACCTCGTTTGCGTCCACCGTGCCAATCAGTTGCAAATCAGCGCTGGGGCGCACCGTAACCAGATACCAGATAAGCGACCCCACGGTAAGCAAGGCCAGAATTAGAAATACTCGATTGCGTGCGTTCACTTGTGCCTCACTTCGTTTGCCTGGTCCAGGACAGATGCGATGCGGTGGGTCAGAAATTTGTGGATTGCTTTGCGATCGGTCGTAGCCGACGGGGGCATGGGCGTAGATGCCAGAACACGCGCGGCAACAAGCGCACCGTATGCCCTGTCGGTAAAGACGGTCTGCCCCAAATACTCAATTGCTGCCTTGCGGCGGTATTCAAGCGCACTTGGCTCCAAAGGATTTGTCCCCATCAGGAGCCCCATTATTGGCGCGGAAAGAAAGTAAAAGACGTTGGCTCCCAGCGCAGCATACATCACTTGCAATTCGTCAACCGAAATCAACTCGCCTGAGCCGCTGCCTTCTGCGAAAATCTGTCGCATGCGTGCCATCATGGGGCGAAAGACCTTGTCCAAGAGAGGAGCAAGCGCATTCTCTTCCCCGCGGTGCAAGCGGATCATCTCCTGTTGCATCAGGCTCTGAAAGGCACGCTGAGTAAAGATGCGGTCAAAGTGGTTGAGTGCGAAGTGCAACAACCGCTCGCCTGCCGAATACCCCGCATCGATGGCAGCCATACTGCTGGCTACTACGTTTTTCGCCACTGCTTCTAGTGCAGCATCATAGAGAGCCTGCTTGCTACTAAAGTAGTAGTAAAGCAGCGCCTTGTTGACACCGGCCTCTTCGGCGATTTGTTCCGTGCGTGCGCCGGCGAGTCCGTTCTCACTAAACTGGCGCACGGCGGCATCGAGGATGCGGGCACGAGTCTGGTCAGCGCGTTCGGCTTGGGTTCGGGTTGGAGTTGCGTTCGTCATTTTTTTAACTAACCAGTTAGTAAGTTAGCACAGTGACCGGAATCTTGCACTGTCTTTTCATAAAAAGCAGTTAAATACTGAGATTGCCCTGACAGACTTCTCACGACGGACGGTTATATAAGTCGTTCATTCGATTACAACTCCGTAGTTATCGCAGCGATATTGCAGCGTCATTCCCTGGTCCGTGCGCACCGGACGCGTTCACGCCGACCGGAAAGACGCCGCATTTCCCTGACCCTGCTCGACTTATGCATTTGCGAGCATTTCTCGGCCGAACCACCAAAATAAACGGGTCCAAAGGATTCTCGGATGTGTGTTTTAGCGCACAGACTGTCCAACTCGCGAAAAGAGATAGTTTCCGGGCGGTCAAACGACCCTGAAATCTGTAGCGGCGCATGTTGTTACTTCTGCAGATTCACGACTCGTTTGCGCAAATCTTTGATTTTCCAGATAGCGAAAGGACTTCTTATGCTGCATCTTGACACTGGCAACACCGGGTTCATGATTTTGTGCACCAGCCTCGTTATGCTGATGACTCCCGGTCTTGCCTTCTTTTATGGAGGCCTCGTAGGCCGCAAAAATGTGCTTGCCATTATGATCCAGAGCTATGTCTCCATGGGCTGGACCACGGTGATTTGGTACCTCTATGGCTACTCGTTGTGCTTCAGCGGTGACTGGCACGGCGTTATCGGTGACTTCCATTATGCGCTCCTGCGCAACATCACCCTCAACACGCCCACCCCGGGCCACGAAGGCATCCCGTTGTTTGTTCACTGCGCCTACCAGATGATGTTCGCGATCATCACGCCGGCGTTGATCACGGGAGCATTCACCAACCGGGTTTCATTCAAGGCTTTCATGATGTTCCTTACCGGCTGGCTCACGTTCGTTTACTTTCCGTTCGTCCACATGGTCTGGGGCGGCGGTCTGCTGGCGCAATGGGGCGTTATCGACTTCGCCGGCGGCATCGTGGTTCACAACATTGCCGGCATCGCGGCTCTGGCCAGCGTACTCTACGTGGGCAAGCGCCGCGTAATGGACCGCGGACCGCACAGCATTCCGCTGGTTGCCCTAGGCACCGGCCTGTTGTGGTTCGGGTGGTACGGCTTTAACGCCGGCAGCGAATTTGCCGTGGATTCGGTCACTGCGACCGCTTTCCTGAACACTGATGTGGCTGCTTCGTTTGCGGCTGTTACCTGGTTGATCGTCTCATGGATGAATGAGAAGAAGCCCACTTTCCTGGGCCTGTTGACGGGCGCGGTTGCCGGCCTGGCCACCATCACTCCAGCGTCAGGCTATGTTTCGCCCACTACAGCAGTGATTATTGGCGTGATTGCAGGCGTGGTTTGCTACTACGCAGTGGCGCTCAAGAACATGCTGCACTGGGATGACGCTCTGGATGTCTGGGGCGTGCACGGCGTTGGCGGCGCACTTGGCATCGTTCTGCTGGGCGTTTTTGCCGACAAGGCATTCAATCCTGCGGGCGCCAATGGTCTCATCCAGGGAAATAACTGGTTCTTCATCAAGGAAGTGGCCGCGGTTTTCTTCTCGTCCATGTGGGCATTTATCTTTACACTCGGCATGTTGAAGGTCATCGACTGGATTACGCCCGTAAAGGTGACAGAAGGTGATGAAGAGATCGGCCTGGACACATCACTTCATGGCGAGCATGCCTATGAAGATGTGTTCGCACCGCAAAAGATAGCCTGATCAGCGGTAACATTTATAACTTGTCACATTGCATGGGGCGGCGCTTGCGTCGCCCCATGCACATTTTCAAACGTTGCCTTTAAACGGCTTGCGACCCCTCATCGATTCGTGCGAAATAAATAAACTGCAGGTTCCAGATTCAGGCGAAGCGGTTGATTTTACCGTTCTCGGGCGGCCGTCCCGTGGACTCTTCGTCGAGGTCGTCCTCCAACTCGTCGAACGTGTCTTCGTCGTCTTCAAATCCGCTGGCAGCCTTTGCCTCGCCGGGAGAGTAGGTTTCATCGCCCGTGCTGGATGAGCGCTCGACTTCGAACACGTCCGTCAGCCCAAGATAGGCTTCTCTGGGCCTTACCATCGATGCGATGCGTACGCCGGTTATCGGGCTGATCTCCATATGCGGCTGTTCCCAGTTCTGGAACTCCCCCTACCGACGTATATCGGCTCACAAGCGCCGAAGTTTAATCTTTATCATGCCCTTGTGTTCGATTTCGCTACAGTTAGCTGGAAACCTGCAACGACAGAATTGCCTGCGAGACCGGGTTTGCGGCTATAGATGTTGCTAGACTGAGAGCATGTTGGATGAACTGGAATTCCGTCGCGTGGCAGAAGCCTCACTTGACTCGTTGATGCAGCATTTGATGGCGTTGGAAGAAAAGTCCGATGCCGGATTTGAAGTCGAGCAACAGAATGGCGTGCTGAATGTGCTCTTCGAAGAGCCAGCGGGGAAATTTGTAGTTACACCGAACACGCCGATGCGCCAGATTTGGATTTCAGCGCTATCAACCAGCTTCAAGCTCGATTGGGATGGCCCCGCCTCTGCTTTTGTACTTCCGCGCTCCGGCGAGCAGCTTGTGGCTCTGGTTGATCGGCTGATAGCAGAACACCTTAGGGGCTAGATTCCCTACCCGGCCGCGAGAGCTTGCGGCGAGCCAAAGGGAGGGCACCGGCTTGGCGCCACACAATTTGTATCTCTGACTACTGCTTTACAAACTCAAAAGTGCAGGGCCGGCCATAAATGCCGAGGCCTTCATCCCGAGAGCCTGAGCCTTCCGCATCTTTGAATTGGGCCTTGATGTTGTAGCTGTAGTCAGCGCCCCCATGGGCGAAGGCTCCGCGGGCATATTTCCGGGAAGTAACGATGCCTGAAGCCGCCAACTTCGCTGCACCGTTGTCGGCGATTGGACCTTCAATCAAAAGGTAGCCACCTTCACCGGCAGTGCCTCTTTCTCCATGGAAATTGCCGTTTTGGATGGTACTGGGAAACTTCCAAGTGTAGCCTTCAGTGTTCCCTTTTGCGGGGCAAGTGAGAGTAGTGAGCCAGTTGCCGTCGAAGCGGTCCCCTGCGAACGAAACTGCCGGCAATAACACCAAAGCCGAAACAAGCAAAAGTCGAACAGTCTTTCTCATTGCTCTTCCTCCGTTCCGGATGGTAGCACATGAATTGGGCTGCAGCGCAGTATTTGCGAGGCAGCCCAAAGCTTGAGACTTGTTGCAAATCAATCAGGTGAATTGCTCATTGCTTCACAAATTCGAGGGTACAGGAGCGGCCTTCAACGCGCGTACCCGTGCCTTTTGTTTCGCTGAATTGGGCCGTAATGTGATAGCCGTATTCGGTGCCTGGCGGAGTGTCGCGTCCGGGGACGTATTCCTTTGATCCGGTCTGGCCTTTGGCATACAATTCGGCGCTGCCATCGTCAGCGATCTTGCCTTCAACAAGCAGGAATCCTGGCTTGCCTTCCGTCCCGTGGAGTCCGCGGAAGTTACTGTCCTTGACTTCACTGGGGAATCGGTAGGAGAAACCCAGAGCACCGCGGATGGGGTCACAGGAGACGGTCGTAACCCATGCCCCGTCGAAGCGCCCGCTACCAGCACGCAAGCTGCATGGCAAGAGCAGCAGGGCAAGGATCGCGAAGAGTCTTCTGGCAGCTTTCGCCATTGCATTCACCTCGTGCGCATATACTAGCGCGAAATTGTGCGAGGCGAAATGATAAATGGATGCGAGGCCGGCAAGTGCCATGGATGCCGAGGAAGGCCCGGAGCAATATCCGGGCCCTCCGCCGGTCTCTACTGTAAGGAATAGATACTCTTCAGTTCCTTTTCCACCAGGCTTGCAGGCAAAGGCGCATAGGAAAGAGCGGAGGTCTCGCCCTCACCGGACTTGACGATCCAACTTAGCATATCCTTGATGATCTTGCCCTTGGCCGGATCGGCTGACTGAACAGGAATTAACAGATAGGTGAAGCTGGAGATGGGGTAAGAGTTTGCGCCCGGGGCATTGGTGATGGAGATGCGGTAGTCGGCCGGCATCTTCTTAATGCTCGCGGCAGCACTGGTGACGCTTGCGATTGAGGCCTTTATCCATTTGCCATCGGCATTCTTCACTTCGCCGAAGCTGATGTTGTTCTGCAGGGCGTAAATCAACTCGACGTAGCCGATGGCTCCGGGGAGTTGGCGAACCAAGCCGGCAACATTCTCATTGCCTTTGCCGCCCACACCTACTGGCCAACTGGGTGAAGTACCTTTGCCTGGTCCGTTAGCCCAATCGGGATTCACCTTACTGAGGTAGTCGGTGAAGATAAAGCTGGTGCCGCTGCCGTCGGAGCGGTGGACGACGGTGATCTTCTCGTTTGGAAGTGTGACGCCTGGGTTGTCTTTGGCGATGCGGGGATCGCTCCAGTTCGCGATTTTGCCGAGATAAATGTCAGCAAGCACGTCGCCGCTGAATTTGATGTCATTGACGCCGGGAACATTGAAGATTGGCACCACGGCGCCCAACACCGTGGGAATATGGATGAGCTTGACCTTGGAACCGGCCAGCATTTCGTCGGTCATGGGCATATCGGAAGCGCCAAAGTCCACCAGGCCCGCTGTAACCTGGCGGATGCCGCCGCCGGAGCCGATCGACTGGTAGTTGATCTCGACGCCGGGATGCGCGGCGCTGTACTCACTGAACCATTTCGAATAGATCGGATAGGGGAAAGTCGCACCCGCTGCGGTCAACTTCTGAGCCTGAGCCGTGCTCAAGGCCACAACCAACAAGCCAACTAAAATCAACGCTCTCTTCACTGAAGCTCTCCTCGGCAGATAACCTGCCGCTTTCGATTGTGTGCGGTTAATGTTAAGGGAGTTTGAATAGGGGGCGGATTTCTTAATTTCTTTAGTTCCTTGCGTGAAGTTCCCTTACGTGTACTCGCTGGGTATAAACTCATCCCAAGCTTATGCCTGTCCAACTTTCGACCACTCTGCTGCTTATCACCTTCCCGGCGCTGCTTTGCGCCCAAACTCCAGCGAATCCGGCCCACGAAATGACCCCGAAAACTCAAATTGCCGACCAAGTGCACCGATCCGCCTTGATTATTGATACCCACGCCGACACGCCACAACGTTTTGTGGATGAGCACTTTGACCTTGGCGACCCTCTTGGTGGTGGCAACCTGAACCTCGCCTCGGCACGCAAGGGAAATCTCGGCGCCGAATTCTTCTCAATTTGGGTCGATCCTGCCCAATACAAAGGGCAATATGCCCGTCGGACGCTGGAGCTGATCGATTCCGTCAAGCAGCAGGTGGCTCGCCACCCCAGAGAGATGATGTTTGTGGCCACCCCCGGCGGCATCGAACTGGCTCACCGCGAGCATAAGCTGGCGACATTGATGGGCATTGAGGGTGGCCACTCGATTGAGGATTCGATCCCGTTGCTGCGCCAGTATTATGCACTGGGCGTCCGCTACATGACGCTCACGTGGGCCAACTCCAACGGCTGGGCGGATAGCTCCGGCGACATCGACGATGCGTCGGTTCCACACACCAAAGAGGGCCTCACCGAGTTCGGTAAGGACGTGGTCTACGAGATGAACCGGCTGGGCATGATGGTGGACGTCTCTCACGTCTCCGACCGGACCTTCTATCGGACATTGGTCATTAGCCGCGCGCCGATTATCGCATCTCACTCGAATGCCCGGGCTCTGTGCGATTCACCGCGAAACATGTCCGACGATATGTTGCTCGCCGTCGCACGCTCAGGAGGGCCGAATTCGAAGGGCGGCGTCGTCGATGTCAATTTCTTCTCCAGCTTCCTCTCGCAGGCCTATCGTGATGCGCAAAAGGCGATGGAGCCAGAGATGAATAAAGCGATTCAGGCGCTTAAGGACAATGCGCAAGCCGAGGGCAAACCGGTTCCTTACGCCGAAATTGAAAAGCTCCAGCGCCAATATTTGGATCGCATTCCGCGCCCGCCGTTTTCGGCGATCATCGACCACATCGACCACATAGCCAAAGTGGCTGGAGTGGACCACGTAGGCATTGGCTCGGACTTTGATGGCATCAGTGGCCAGCTCCCAGAGGGGATCGATTCGGCGGCCGACCTGCCCAAAATCACCGAGGCACTGATGGCGCGAGGATATTCCGCCGAAGACTGTCGCAAGATTCTCGGCGGGAACCTGCTCCGCGTCTTCCGAGAGGTCGAGCAGGTCTCCAAAGAGCTGCAAGCCCAGGAGCGGCCAAGAATCAGCGAAAAGCAGCCATTCGACAAAGTCCAGAAGTAGAAGCCGGCGATCCCCTGGCTTTGAATTCAATGTCGCATTGTTCAAAACAAGCGGCTTATACTGGCCAAGTACTCAAAATTTTGGTTCTGCTCAAATACCTAAACCAGGAGAATCCGAATGTTCAGTCCCCGCAGCTTCCCCTCAGCTCTGCTAGCAGCTTCTCTTTTCCTGGCGCCTGCTTTCCTCCGCGCCGATTCAGATAAGGCCACAGACAAAACTGCTGAAAAACCGGCGGACAAATCCGCTGAAAAGACCCCGCCCTCCGAAGTCAGCACAGAAGGCAGCGTAAATGTCGGTGGCCAGAATATCGCCTATACCGCCATTGCGGGCACGCTCACCGTTGGCTCGACTGATGAACAGGACGCGCAGCTTGGAACGGACGGCAAGCCGCAGCCGGGCAGTCAGCTTGCGATCTCCGAGCCGAAAGAACCCAAAGATGCAACCCCAATTGCGAGAATGTTTTATGTGGCCTACTTCAAGAAGGACGCGAAGCCCGAGGAGCGGCCTATTACCTTTTTCTATAACGGTGGCCCCGGAAGCTCGACCGTCTGGCTTCACATGGGTTCGCTTGGCCCCAGGCACGTGGTGACCAGTGGCGATCAGCACTTGCCCGCCGCGCCATACAAGCTCGTGGACAACGCCTACTCGCTTCTAGACACCAGCGACCTGGTTTTTATCGATATGCCCGGAACTGGCTTTGGTCGGCTGGTAGGCAAGGACCCGGAGAAGGCCTTCTGGGGCGTAGATGAGGATGCCAATGCCTACGCCCGCTTTATCGCACGGTTTATCACCAAGTACAGTCGCTGGAATTCGCCCAAGTTTATCTTTGGCGAGAGCTACGGCACCACACGCTCCGCGGTTCTGACCAATATTCTGGAAAATCACGACAGCATCGACCTGAATGGCGTGATTCTGCTGTCGCAGATTTTCAACTTTACTACGGATATTGATGTGCCCAGCACCAACCCCGGTGTGGACCTGCCCTATGTGATGGCACTGCCCACCTATGCGGCCACGGCTTGGTATCACAAAAAGCTGCCTCAGCAGCCGGCAGAGCTCGAGCCGTTTTTGAAGGACGTGGAAGCCTTCGCGACAGGCCCCTACACGCACGCGCTGGCTCAGGGCACCGATCTCGGAACGGAAGAGAAACAACAAGTGGCGGAGAAGTTGCACGAGTAC
>JBAPYY010000571.1:0-2259 GCA_049284975.1 Occallatibacter sp. | reverse complement strand
CAACACCACTGCATCGAACTCACTCTGGAGCGCGGCCGGAGAGATATCCTTGCCGATCTCAATCCCCGTTTTGATCTTGACGCCCATACCTTCGATCATGCGAGTCTCTTCCAATGCAACCTCGATCGGCTCGCGTAACGCGATAATGCCATAAGTGGAGAGTCCGCCGGGCAAATTGTTTCTCTCGAAGATAGTTACCGCGTGGCCCAACATGGTCAACTCGCCGGCGCACGAAAGCCCTGCGGGTCCGGCGCCTATGACAGCAATCGATTTGCCCGTGGGCGTGGCCGTGACAACCGGATAGCTGTTGTGCTCTCGCGCATAGTCCATAGCATGGCGCTGCAGCCGCCCGATGGCGATGGGCTTGTGATCGGAGCCAAGCACGCACGCTCCTTCGCACAATTCCTGCACCGGGCAAACCCGCGCGCAAGTGGCGCCCAGAAGATTCGAGGCAAAGATCGTTGCGGCCGAGCCGCGGAGATTGCCGGTGGCGATTTTCTTGATAAAGCGTGGAATATTGATATGGGTTGGGCAGGCATGCGTGCAAGGCGCATCGTAACAAAACAGACAGCGATCCGCTTCAACCGCCGCCTCATTCGGGGTCAGAGGAGGCAGTTGCTCCGCGAGCGCCTTTCCGGCGTCCCTAACTTCCAATTCCATTCTTAAGCTCCTTGTTAAAGCTCCAGGCCTGCTCAATCGGATGCATATGAAAACGGTAAATCCAACGTACTGAGATTCGCCCGAAGGGTTACCCCCTGCCGAGCGGGATACATAGTTTAGCTCACATACCGCTCAGAGCGTCAAGTGCGGCTTTTTCTGGAGTTTGGGAGCAATCACGAACGCTGGCCGCGTGGGGCAAGTTAGGCATTTTGCGGCAGCGGCGCTGAGTGTGTATCCTACGAGCCAACCTTCATGTTAGGCGTCAATTCTAAGGGAGAAGCTATGAGGGCGAGACGAGCACGTGGAATTCGATCAGGGCCGTTCTCTTGCGTGGTGCTGCTGGCAATTGCGGTTTCAATATGCGCGTGCCACGCTCCGCGGCGCGTTACGCTGACGCTTTCTGTGGCGGCCAGTGTCAAAGAGGCCATTTTAGAAACGGAGGCTGCCTATCAGCGCGATCACGCCGCCATCGAGTTCCGCAATAACTTCGGCGCTTCAGGAACTCTGGCGCGAGAGATCGAGGAGGGCGCGCCTGTCGATGCGTTTCTCTCTGCCGCGTCGAAACCCATGGACGATCTGGAGGCGAAGGGTCTGATCGCGTCCGGTACAAGGCGCAACCTGCTGCGTAACTCGCTGGTGCTGGTTGCACCCCTCGATTCCCCGCTTCGCGATTTTCAAGGCCTGACGGATCCCTCCGTCCGGCTGATCGCGCTGGGCGATCCGGCCAGCGTTCCCGCAGGACAATATGGGCGTCAAACGCTCGTGGCGCTGCATCTCTTCGACAGGCTCAACAAGAAACTTGTGCTGGGAGAGGATGTTCGCCAGGTGCTTACCTACGTCGAAACAGGCAACGTGGACGCGGGCATCGTCTATGCAACCGATGCGCAGACCTCAGGCCGCGTGCGCATTGTCGCGGTCGCGCCGGAATGGTCACATGACGCAATCGTCTATCCCGCGGCAGTTTTCAAAGCCAGCTACAACGGAAACGCTGCGCGCGGTTTCATCGATTCCCTCAGTACGCCCGAGGCTCAAGCTATCTTTGTGAAGCATGGATTTACAATGGCCACACCGTGACATTTCCTATTGATCCATCGCCGCTGTACATTTCGCTGGCTACGACATGCGCCGCTACGGTTGCCACTTTCTTTCTGGGAATGCTTGCAGCCAGAGTGATGGTGCGGATGCATGGCAGCCTGCGCGCCTGGATTGACGGAATACTTACGCTCCCATTGGTGCTTCCGCCCACGGTGGTTGGCTTCTTTCTGTTGCTTATTCTCGGACGGCAGAGCATTGTCGGCCATGCGCTGGAGCTGCTCGGCATCACGATTGTATTTTCGTGGCCCGCCACTGTGATTGCGGCAACCGTTGTGGCATTTCCGCTGATGTATCGCACCACGTTGGGCGCGTTCGATCAGGTCAATCCCACTTACCTTGAAGCGGCGCGGACGCTGGGTGCCTCGGAGTGGGCAGTCTTCCGCAAAGTTTTGCTGCCGCTGGCTGCGCCGGGCGTCATTGCCGGAACTGTCCTGGCCTTTGCGCGCGCCATGGGAGAATTCGGAGCCACGCTGATGCTCGCCGGCAACATACCCGGCCGCACCC
>JBAPYY010000570.1:0-1734 GCA_049284975.1 Occallatibacter sp. | reverse complement strand
TCTCCGTGACGATCAAGGCGGCAATAGGCCTTTCTCTCCTCAAGATAATGAAGATCAGAAACATGCAGGAATTTCTGGAGAATCTCGAAATAGTGTTTTTCTCCGACACGCCCTTCAAACTCACGCGCGAAAATCAACTGTTCCCCTTTGTCGAGGGTTTCACTGCCTGTTCCATCAAGAGGCGGCGATATGGCAATGGAAGGCCTCGGATGGTAGGAAGTGACGACGCCCCAACCGAGATCGTATGGATTGCAATTCCACAGCATGAGGTCATCAATATTCGGCGGGGTAACATATTCCGACGGAACAAGCATTGCGTGTATGAAGACGTTCGGGAGACTTGCGTAAAGAACAAACTGATCGTCGCGTGTGTTGTCTTTCAGGAATGCAATCGCATCCTCTAGCTGGAGCCAGGTGTTGAACGATGTCTCCTCGGTCGGGGGTATCGACATTTGCTTCAGCGCATCGACAGGGGTAGCCATGTTCACTCCGCTCACATGATTCTATTCCCATCCGTCATCCATAACCCATCTGTATTCTGTTGGTAACGCACGTTCGCGGGATTCGTCCTCGGAAGTCGCCTTTGCGACTGTAATCCCGAATCTTGACGGTCCTGGTTGACCGGCTGTCCGGAAGCTATTCACTGAACGCACACTTCGCGAGATCCCCTAGACCGCCGCTATTTCCACTACCGCAACACCGCCGACAGCACCAGCGTCATTCCCAGCCCCGCCACCGATAACACCGTCTCCAGCACTGTCCAGGTGGAGAGCGTCTCTTTCAGGTCCATCTTGAAGAAGGACTGGATCAGCCAGAAGCCCGGCATCGTTCTGGTGCGACGGGGCGAAAATTCCGGCCCCACATCGGGATGCGCCCATTTGAGAACGCCAAAGCCCGCCTGTGCTCAAGCGCACACTTTTTCCTTGCGCGTTCCTGCTACCATAAGGATGATTGCGGTTCTTGTTGCCCGGCGGGCGGAACGTCCGTTTTGAAGCGCCCAGGCGCGGCGGCCGGACCCGAACCAGAAGGAGAATCTTCTTATGCCTCTAGTCTCCATGCGGCAGTTGCTCGACGAGGCCGCCAAGGGCGGTTACGGCGTCGGCGCATTCAACGTCAACGATATGGAACAGATCCAGGCCATCATGGCCGCGGCCCGCGAAACCAAGTCGCCGGTTATCGTCCAGGCCAGCCGCGGTGCCCGCCAGTTTGCCGAGGACCTCTACCTCTTCCGGCTTATCCAGGCGGCAGCCGAGCTCAATCCCGACATCCCCATCGCCATGCACCAGGATCACGGCAACAGCTTCGAGACCTGCAAGAGCGCCATCGAACTGGGCTACACCTCGGTCATGATGGATGGCTCCCTGAAAACCGACGGCAAGACCCCCTCCACCTTTGAAGAAAATGTCGAAGTCACCCGCAAGGTGGTCGACTACGCCCACGAGCGCGGCGTCACCGTCGAAGGTGAGATCGGCGTGCTGGGCGGCGTGGAAGACGGCCACGGCGCGGGCGGCAGCGGCCTCGACCACATCACTGACCCCGACCAGGCAGTCGAGTTCGCAGAGCGCACCGGCGTTGATGCCCTGGCCATCGCCATCGGCACCAGCCACGGCGCCTACAAGTTCACCAAGAAGCCAGACGGCTCGGTGCTCAAGATGGACGTCCTCATCGCCATCCACAAGCGCCTGCCCAATACCCACCTGGTCATGCACGGCAGCTCCTCGGTGCCCAAGGACC
>JBAPYY010000569.1:0-14275 GCA_049284975.1 Occallatibacter sp. | reverse complement strand
ATCTTATGCTCGGTCAGGTTCGCTTCAACCAGAAACGATACCCTGAAGGCGCAACGCTGCTGGAGCAGGCATTGCAGTACGACCCTAATTCAATTCGCGCCTTGCGCGGCCTGGTAAACTACGACCTCCTAAAAAAGCAGCCAGCTCAGGCATTGGATCGTGTCAATGCTCAGATCGCGAAGAGTCCGAAAAATAGCGGCTTCTATATTTTGCTGGCGGAGTTACAGTTAACGAACAAGGATTTTGACCACGCAGCCGCAACAGCTAAGAAGGCCATGGATGTGAATCCTGACGATGGCGAGGCAGTCGCGATTTATGCGCAGCTTCAGAGTCAAAGCGGTCAGGTTGCGAATGCGATCGGGGCCTGGGAACAATGGTTGAAGGCTCATCCAAACAATGCCGGCGCCATAGCCATTCTTGGAACTCTGGAGGAATCGAGCGGAGATTCGCGAAAGGCCGAGGACTACTACAAGCAGGCAATCGAAATCCAGCCTACACAGCCGATCGCAGCGAACAATCTTGCATATCTGATGCTTAAAAATGGCGAGAACGCTGATGTTGCCTTGACTCTGGCGGAAACGGCGCGCCGCGGCATGCCGAATTCACCCAACACCGCGGATACCCTCGCATGGGCTTACTACTACAAGGGAACCTACGGGTTTGCCCGCGATCTTCTGGAAGAGGCACTCAAGGACAATCCGAACAGCGCGACCATGCAGTATCACCTGGGAATGGTATATAGCAAGCTCGGAGATCGAGCCAACGCCACGCTGCATTTGAAGAAGGCTATTATGGTGTCTCCCGGCTCGCCTGCGGCAAAGGATAGCCAGGTCGCGCTGCAAGGCCTGAGTTAGGCGGCGATAACATGTTGATGACACCCGGCGGCGCAATGGACCGCCGGCAGACACTCTGCGCGGATTGGTCGACGTGCGGACGGCGTACACATACTTTCTGATTCAGAGTTACCTTCAACATGACAAATACAAAGACTATCGCTCGCAACACTGGCTGGTTCAGCCTTGAGAACATCATTAACGCTGCGGTTTTGTTTACTACTTCGATTGCCATCAACCGTTATCTGGGACCAGAAAAGAACAGCTATCTTATTTATGTCTCTTATATCGCCAACTTTGTCAGCAGCCTGAGTGGAATGGGCATTCCCGCAACCACCCGGAAATACATGGCTGAGTTTATCGGCATTGGAGACCGGGGCACTGCGCGGTACATCTATCTCCGCACTCTTGCGCTGCAGACCGGTCTCGCATCGGTGGCAACTTGCTTCTTTGTCTACTGGGTGCTGGGGGACGCCAATCCGGATTACAAATTGGCAGCGGCTCTGCTGGCGCTCAGCATATGGCCTTCCATGGTCAACTCCATCTCGGCCCAGGCCAACACCGCTACGGAGGATTTGTCAAAGAATCTGATGGGCTCCGTCGCCTCAGCTCTGACTTACTTTATTGCTATTGCGGCAACGATCGTGCTTCAGTGGGGTGTGGTCGGCATCGGCGCGGCGCTACTCAGCATGCGAGTTGTCGATTTCCTTGTTCGTTTTTTCCCCACCATGAAGCGAGCGCTGGCGTGGGAGACGACTCATGCTCATCCGCAGGGACTGAGCAGGCGCATGATGCCGTTTGCCATGCAGGCTGTTGGCAGTATGTTTGTCGCGCAAATCGTTTGGGGCCGCTCGGAAATCATCCTGCTGAAGATGCTCTGCGCGGATGTCAAGCAGGTCTCCTTCTATTCCGTGGCGTTCACCATGGCTGAGCAGCTATTGCTTGTGGCCACTATCTTCGGGGCCGCGGGCGGCACCACGATTTTTGTTCAGTATGGACGGGATAAGTCCAAACTGCCAGAGCTCGCTGCCTCCATCTTCCGTTACATCGCCTTAATGTCGATCCCGCTGCACTTCATCGCGGCATCTCTCGCAGTTCCAGCGCTTCTCCTTTTCTACGGTCACAAGTTTGAGGGCGCAGCGATGGTGGTGGCGCTGGCTCCAGTGCTGTGCATGTTCAAGGCCTTTCTCTTGCCCGCGCAGAACCTGCTTGAGAGTTTCGAAAAGCAACGATATGTGATTGGCGCGACGGTCATTGCGGGAGTAATCGATATCAGCGTGGCGTGGTACCTGATTCCGTCTTATGGCGCGGTAGGCGCCTGCATTGGGAACGGCGCGGCTCAGTTGGCGGCTGTTGGCTTGATGTGGATGGCGGCAACCCGTCTATACAAGGTAAGACTCCCCTGGCTGCAGGTGGCAAAGATCGCTTTCTGCAGCGCACTTGCATCCTTGACTGCGCATTACATCGCCATGCGAATGGCGCCGCTGTGGGGCATCCTATTTGGCGGAATCGCTTCCCTGATCGTTCTCTTCACACTCTTTTACCTGATGCGTGTGCTGGAGCCGCAAGATCATGACCGCTTCAAACTTCTCGCAAGTATGCTGCCAAAGACGCTCACGCGGCGCGTAGATGGCATAATATCGGTAATGACTCGCCTTGGCCCCGGGGGCGCAGGCACTCTGACAAAATATCCGTTACCGGAAGAAGCAAACGGTCTCTCGCCTATGATTGCGAAAGTTTACCGAAAAGGGCTTCCGAATTCCGTTCGCCAGCGTATTTGGAGCCTTAGAACCAGTTGCAGAGGTGTGGCTTTAAGGATGAAGCTTGAGCCCATCCGGGTCGACGCCTGCCTGCGCGGTGGAGACAATGGCGTACCCGCAGCCACTTTCGCTCGCATGATCGGCGATATTCGCCGCGCTTCACTTCCTGTCTCCGATTGGCCACACGTGAAGCTGCTGCGCCAGTATGACAGTATCGGTGACGCGATTTGGGATCCGGAGACTTTTAAAGACACGGAATACTTCCGAAATGCTGCCCTCAATATTGAGATTTTTGGCAATTACCACAGCGCTTTAGCTCCCGAGCAAATCGAGTGGGGTGCGCGCCGGTTTGTATGCGCCTATAGCGGCAAGGGAGATATGCTTCCTCTGCAGGAGGGTGAAAACTTTAAGAGATATCCTTTCGAGCATATCGCTGTGCATCCCGTGAAGGACTCGACATGTTACCAGGTGCATGAGGGCCATCATCGCCTGGCCATTGCTCACATGAAAGGCCTTCGAGAAGTCCCGGGCCTCATCTTGAAGCCGTCCGTCACAACGCCAGTTCAAGATCTTCTGCTCGAGGTTTTGTGGCTGAAAGGGCGTCGGGAGCTTTATCAGCCGATCGACTCCCCCGAGGTGGCGCAATGGATTCTCGTCCGGCGTTGCTCCGACCGATTGGCAAAGATGAAAGAATTCTTGAATGCGGAGGGCCTGATGCCTCCGGCAAGCAGAAGTTATATGGATATCGCTTGCAGCTATGGCTGGTTTGTGTCTCAGATGTCTAAGCTCGGATTCCAGGCCGAGGGAGTGGATCGCGATCCGATAGCACTTTCAGTTGGAAAAATAATGTACGAGCTGAGTCCGGAACAGATTCATCGTTCCGATGCAGTTACTTTCCTGCGGGCACTTAATGACAAATATGACGTCACGTCGTGCTTCAGCTTGGCGCACCACTATATCTTGAATCACATGAATACAAGCGCCGAGGATCTGCTTCATCTGATCGATTCGGCCACGCGCCATGTGATGTTTTTTGATATGGGCCAGAGCCATGAATATGCAGCGGACAAACTGAAAGGCTGGGATGCCGACCATATTCATCGCTGGTTAGAGGCCAACACAACATTCACTCGCATTGTGCGCCTCGGGCCTGACGAGGACGCGGTCCCGCCGAATCAGCACAATTTTGGGCGAATGTTATTTGCGTGCGCGCGTTAAAAGCAATCTCACGAGTGACCGTGAAGCAACGTGAGAGAGGCAAACTAAGCCAGGCGAGGGAAGTTCATGATGTGGCCTTTCCACTCCTCGCGCGAACCACAAACTCCCTCACCTTAGCCCTGTCTTTCTTTCCCGGCGCAGCTTCAACGCCGGAGACTACATCCACGCCCCAGGGGCGTAAAGTGGCAATTGCTTCCGCCACGTTATCCGGATTCAGGCCGCCGGCAGCAATGCGTTTGCACACTTTTGCGTCCGGGAAGAAAGTCTTGCGGGCAGCAGCCCAATCAAACGTTACACCCGTGCCACCAACGGCCATTTCCGTCCGAGAATCCACCAGCACCGCATCCACGTGCGGGTTCCGATCAAGGTCGGCAATTCTAGCCACTTGGTGTTCGCTGTCTGCAGCGCCGAAGTGCACCACGCTCAGTATGCGCAACTCCGGCCCAAGGCGCTCGTGAAGCTGCGCCGGTAGCTCGCTGGCTGCGTCAAAGTGCAATTGCACTCCGGTCAGGCCACAGGCTTCAACGGTGGACACAATCTCTTCCAGCGTGGCATCAACAAAAATGCCGATCTTCTCAGTGGTTGCAGGCAGGTGCGGAACAATGTTTGCCACCTCGGCCACCGTCACTCTGCGCGGGCTTGGCGCAAAGACAAATCCCACCGCGTCGGCTCCAGCTTCCGCGGCCATCAGCGCGTCTTCGAGTGAAGTATTGGCGCAGATTTTTATCCAAACAGGCGTGAGGCTCATCGCGCGGCAACTCCTGTCAGCAGCGCGGCCAGCGTGGCGCCAGGGTCGGTCTGGCGCATCAGGCTCTCGCCAATCAGGAACGCATCGAAGCCAGCCACTCGCAGGCGTGCTATATCTTCAGCCGTGGCAATGCCGCTCTCTGCTACACGCACAACGCCTTGCGGAATCCGGCCTGCGAGTTCGAGCGAGGTTTCGAGGCGCACATTAAATGTGCTCAGGTCGCGGTTGTTTACGCCAATGGCATCCGCGCCTCTCCCTCCCAGCGTATCGAGCACTCGGTCAAGTTCGGCAGCCGTGTGCACCTCGACCAGCACGTCGAGCGAAAGGCCATGCGCCGCTTTGGAAAAGCAGCCGAGCTCAGCATCTGTCAGCGCGGCAGCAATCAGCAGAATTGCATCTGCAGAATGCGCGCGCGCCTCCACGATCTGGTACTCATCCACCATAAAGTCCTTGCGCAGGCATGGCAACAGAACCGCTGCCGAAGCCAGTTCCAGATTGCGCAGGCTGCCCTGAAAGAACGGCTCGTCTGTCAACACGGAAAGCGCCGCCGCGCCACCCGCGAAGTAGCTTCGTGCAAGTTTCTCCACGTCGAAATCCGCGCGAATCAGCCCCTTCGAGGGTGAAGCTTTCTTGATCTCGGCGATGACGGCAACGCCCGCCGCTGCTCGCTGCCGCAAAGCCGCAGCCCAGCCGCGCGGTTGGTGAGCAGCAGCCAGCCGCTCCAATTCCGCCACGGGGACAAGCGCCTTGGCAGCGGCCACCGTGGCCCGCGTTGTCGCTAGAATTTTGTCGAGGTGGGTAGACATACTCTGCGTTAAGTATACGAGGAAGGTCAAAGTGAATGCCGCGTTTGGAACGCATTGCTCGTTGAGAGCAACGCATTCAAATTTAATGAAAACTCGTCTGCCACGGCGCAACTAACCCCCAACCACCATCTTCACCGCTTCTTCAGCATTCGCAGCCACGTGCAGCAGCTCCCGATTCTTCGGTTTCACAAACCCCGCAGTTACCGCGGAATCAATAAACTTCAGCAGCCCGTCCCAATACCCTGCAGTGTTGATGAGAATGCAGGGTTTGGCGTGCATGCCGATTTGCGCCCACGTGACAACCTCGACCATCTCGTCCATGGTGCCGTAGCCGCCCGGCAAAACCAGAAACGCGTCGGCCAGCTCGAACTCGCGCCACTTGCGTTCGTGCATGGTTTCCACCAGTTCCAGCCGGGTCAAGTTGGGATGGGCAATTTCCTTTCGCGTCAGCACCGCGGGCAACACGCCGATAACCTCAGCCCCACCGGCCAGTGCAGCATTGGCAACCGCGCCCATCAGCCCCGCGCTTGCGCCGCCATACACCATCCCCAGCCCGGCAGCGGCAATGGCCGCGCCCAGCGCCCGAGCTTCCGCAACAAATGCGGGATTAGTTCCGTTGGCCGATCCACAGTAAACCGCCACGCGGCGAAGAGAATTATTGGCAGGTGTCATGGTGTCTTCAGGATATATGCTGAGCGTCCGCGAGCGACGGCGCTACTCTTGAGTTTTCGAGCACACACACCCCGCCCCATGGCTTGTCTGGTTTGCGGCCGCCAGGATCGGGGAGCAGCGAGAGTAGTCGCATTCCCAACGACAGGCGCTTCAACTTGGCTGCGGTGTGTAGCAGAGAGTGCGTTTCGATAGGGTTCCACCCATTTGGCGCGAAGAATTCCGGCCCTTCGCGAGGTGCGAATTTCAGCGGCATACCGGCCTCGGCGAGCGGACCGCCCATGGCTTTCTGCAGCATCCGGAGAAGCGCGGGCGAACAAAGATCGGTTACCCACCGCCTGAAAGCTGCCGGAGCTGCCAAATCGCGCGCCAGTTCAGCCACATCGTCAGAATCAAAATAGATAATCAGCCCTTCGCTCACCACCAGCGCCGCCTTCGCCTCGCTCCCAAGCCGCCGAAACAACGCACAGCGCGCTGCTTTATCCCTTAGATCAAGCGGCACCCGTTCGAGTGCGCACGTCGGACGTTCAGCGGCGAGGATCTCCGCTTTGTACTTCAGCATCTCTGGCAGGTCAATCTCGATCCAGCGAAGAGTAGGGTGAAGTTGCATTCGATATGGCCTTGAATCGAGCCCAGCCGCCAGATTAATGACCATATCCGTTCCCTGGCGCACTGACTCTTCGATCACTTGATCCACCAGCCAGGTTCGGGCGGTATAAGACCAGGAATGCCGCCGCGCAAAGGTCATCGCAGCGGCAAATTGCCGACCGCGATCTCCAGCCAGCGCACTGGCATAGGGGTCGCGGAAGACGGCGTCCGTGCGCTCGTTCTCCTGCGCGCGATACACCGCGACCCAAAGAGCGGTATCCGAAATGTGGCACATCGTGTCCGGCGAATTCATGGCGGGATTATATCAAGGAGATTTCCCGTCGTCGCCATCCATATTTAGCGACAGCTTTCGCCCAATCGGGCTGCGAATCTCCATGGACATCATTCATTGCACGTTCACATTTGCCTCTCATCCCCGGGTGACCGTGACTGCGACATTAGCTGTACCTGACTCCTAATTGAAGCGAAAGTCGAATCGAATCAAGGGCTAATCTGTTTGGCGTGTTACGTGCACAGTTTGAGGTAAATGAGAGCCGCTTGAACCTCAGGCGGATATGCCCAGCGGCCGAAAAAACAGGATGAAAAATTCGACCCGTGACAATGGATGATTCATGTGAGTAGCCAACAACAAATTCCGAATTATTCATCCAGAGACCATGGGTGGGTAGAGTCTCGCCAACACTTCGCACATAACCAGACGAGGAAATCGTTCCTCAGTTGGAATGTGGTCGGCGGCGACTTTTCCTCCCCCAGCCTCACAAACTGGATGTTGAAGCTCACGCCAAATTCCGGTTTGGGCCTTTGGATCAGGCCATTTAAGGGATTTCCATCTATAAACGAGAGCATACCGCTCGACCTGGTTTATTTGGACTCGAGCCACCGAGTCATTGACATAGTCAGATCTTTCTCGCGCTCCAATTCCACTCTATCCAGTCAGCCTGCTGCGAGCGTTTTGGCGTTACCTTCGGGTGTAATTTCTTCATCCAATACACAGCGTGGAGACTTGCTCATTGTTTGCGCCGCAGACGAATTCATGAGCCTCCAAAGCGTGAATGCAGGCGCCAATACTCTTACTCTCGACACTGCCAGCGCAGATCGGAATTCAGGCGGACCTGGTGGAAGAGTGCTGCAGTTCCCTGATTCTGAACAGTCACTACTCAATGATTCGTCAAAGGAGGCAGCGGACTTCATTGCGCCGGCGCCGATCGAGAACACTCAATTCAAAGTGAGCGAGAGTATCTCTCCACCGCTGCGAAGCCGTCTGACAAGCTGGTTCTATCCGAGCTCTTTGAAACAGAGAAAGGTACTGGATCGGAGAAAGGCAAGTCGGAAATCCGTTGAAAACATGGTCGCGTCTTTTTGGACAGGTGGAGCTCCAATTGTGCATACCATTCGGGATGTCAGTTCGACCGGATTGTATGTCGTCACCGCGGAACGGTGGTACCTCGGAACTGTGGTCAGGATGACACTTGCAAAGGCAGACCTAGTAAGGCCGGACGGTCGGATTTCGGTCTGCGTGGGAGCAGAAGCGATCCGCTGGGGCAATGATGGTGTTGGACTCCGCTTTGTTGTTGACAGTACTCGAAGGAAGAACCGTGGACAGCAACTATCCCTGTATGGCGCTGATCGAGAACAACTTGATCAATTCTTGCGGGGATTTCTAGACAACTAGTTACAGATGAGACACGATCATTGCCGGGCAGAGTGCCAGCGGTCAGCAAAGGCGGAAGAGTCTGCGGAATCGTTTCTGGACGATTCGTGGATCGTTCGCCCGCCAAAGGGGCACGGTCAATTCAGTGTATGATCTGTGTCAGCCCCTCCCCCCGATTGCACACCTCAGATGGTACGACAGGCGGTTAATAGAGAAACGCCGATCGACCAGGCGAAGGAGCAAGACAATGACACTTAGAGTCAGAGCAGCAGCCGTGATTTTGCTGACCACTTCCATTGCAGGTCCTGCCTTTGCGCAGGCGCGCGGTGCTGACATTTTTAAGGCGAAGTGCGCAAGGTGCCACGGCGACGATGGGCTCGCTACCACGCCGATAGCCAGGCGCATGAAGATTGATTCGTTCAAGACCCCGGAGATGATGAAGTGGAGCGATGCGCAGTTCATCGCCTTCACGAAGAAGACTTACAACGTTAATGGACCAACGGATGCGCAGATCAAGGATATCGTGGCATACATCCGCAAATTGCAAAAGCAGTAGAGAGAACAGTTCGGAAGCTACCCCATCGTCAACGGTCGACGAGACAGGAAGCCGTCTGCTCTCTAGACACCTCGACCGGTACAATTTGGAGTAGGACGCCAAGCTTTAGCCTCCGGTTTGCCGACGATACACTCAGGTGGCATGGGTTGGTTTAGTCCGTATAATTGCGAGGATGGCAAAGCTGCTCGTTGATTTATTCCCGGAATTGTCTGCCGAACTTGAGCGGCTCCTGTTTGAACAGGGAGAATCCGAACTGGCCCGACAAGTCTCGACGTTATCCGTGGTTGACCGATGCCGCTGCGGAGACGACTTCTGTGGAATGTTCTATGTGCTGCCAAGCCAAACGGAGCCTACGGCCCGCATCACTGCAACGTCCCATTGGCCCCGGAGCAAGGGATGTTGATACTGGACGTCGTTTCGGACAGAATTGCCGCGGTAGAGGTGTTATATCGAGATGCCGTCCGGCGCAGGCTCATCATTGAATTCCCTTGAAGCATCGGCATAAGGTTGATCCGGGCGTATCACCGGCCGCTCGGTAGTTACTGGCTCGTCAATAATCGGCATAACAAGAAGCCGTCTGCTCTATCGACGCCCCAACCGGTACACTAGAACCAGGACCCTTCCCGCCTGGACGCCATCTTGCAGCCGCAGCTCTCCAATCTGAATCCCGAACAGCGCGCCGCAGTCGAGGCCACCGAGGGACCGTTGCTCATCCTTGCCGGAGCCGGCTCGGGCAAGACCCGCGTCATCACCAGCCGCATCGCCTGGCTCATCCGCGAAAAAGGCATCGCGCCCGACTCCATTCTGGCCGTCACCTTCACCAACAAAGCCGCCAGCGAAATGGGTGAGCGCGTTGACCGGCTGCTGGACCACTCCTCTCTGGCTAAGCCGTTGCTCTGCACCTTCCATTCGTTTTGCGTTCGCATTTTGAGACGTGACATCGAGGCCTTGAAGGTGAATGGCGAAGGCCTGACCCGTTCCTTTGCCATCTACGATGAGAACGACCAGCAGGCAATCGTCAAGCAAATCATGCGCCGCATGGGCCTTGACACCAAGCAGCTCACTCCGCGCACGGTTTTGGGCCGCATCTCATGGGCCAAGAGCCACATGGTCGATCCGCAGGAGTATTACCTCGCCTCAAAAGACCCCAACAGCGAACGCATCGCCCACATCTTCCAGAGCTACAAGGCCGAGCTGCGCAAATGCAACGCATTGGATTTCGACGACTTGCTGCTGGAGGCCGTGCGGCTGCTGAAGGTCTCCGCCGAGGTGCGCGAGCGCTATCAACACAAGTACAGATATTTGCTGATCGACGAATACCAGGACACCAACCGTCCTCAGTACGAGCTGATGAAGCTGCTGGCCGGCGAACATCAGAACGTGTGCGCGGTGGGCGACGAAGATCAGAGCATTTACTCCTGGCGTGGCGCTGACATCCGCAACATTCTCGAGTTTGAAAAGGATTTTCCCAACGCGCGCATCGTCCGCCTGGAGCAGAACTACCGCTCCACGCAAGTGATTTTGGAAGCCGCCGGCGCTGTAGTCGCCAATAACCTGAAGCGCAAGGGCAAGAAGCTGTGGACCGATCGCGAGGGCGGATCGCTTATCGGATTCTACGAGGCTCCCGACGGCGAAAACGAAGCGCTGTTTATCGCGGACCGCATCCAGACCTTTTTGCGCCAGGCAAATTCTTCCGAGACACAAGGCCCTGGAAAGGGGCAATGCGCCGTTCTCTACCGCACCAACGCCCAATCCCGGCTGGTCGAGGAAGCGCTGCGCCGCTACAACATCTCTTACACCATGGTGGGCGGCTTCAGCTTTTACGAGAGAGCCGAAATCAAAGACCTGCTCGGCTATCTGCGCCTTATCCGCAACCCGCACGATTCAATGGCTTTGCAGCGGGTTATCAACACGCCAACTCGTGGCATTGGCAAAACCACCCTTGAAACTCTGGAACGCCTGGCGCTTGAAACCGGCGCTTCCACATGGGACGCAGTCAGCTCCACCATCCAGAACCGCCTCATCCCCACACGCGCGCTCATGGCAATCGAGTCTTTCCGCCAGCTCATCCTCGACGCGCAGGCCATGATGGATCCCGATTTTGCGGGAAAGCTCTCGGCGGACGTGGCTGCGGGCGCGGAATCCAGCGACGACGCCGACACCGGCTTCGACTTTGGCGAATCGAGCGACAACGGGGTGCCCCAGGTCCCTCGCACTTGGGGACCTGGGAATTCAATCTCTCCCAACCCTGATTCCGAAGAACCCTCCGCAAACGAGCAACCTCAAAGCAGCGCTTTTCGCAAACCCGGCGATGCCGCCACTCTTCCAGAGCTGATTCGCTTTCTCCTCGACCGCACCGGCTACATCAAAGCCCTTGAAACCGAAGGCTCGCCAGAAGCTTTCAGCCGCATTGAAAACCTGAAGGAACTGGCCAACGCCGCACACGACGCCGAGGCCCGCGGAGAAACTTTAGCAGAGTTCCTCGACCACGCCGCTCTGGCCTCGGATACCGATCAGTTCGACCCCGACTCCCGCGTCACGCTCATGACCCTGCACGCCGCGAAGGGCCTTGAGTTTTCGTTGGTCTTCCTCGCCGGCCTTGAGGAAGGCCTGTTTCCCCACTCCCGCACCCTCAACAGCCCCGACGAGTTAGAAGAAGAGCGCCGCCTCTGCTACGTTGGCATGACGCGCGCCATGAACTCGCTCATCCTCACCCGCGCTCATTACCGGCGCCGCTACGGAAACGACGCGCCGGAGATGAGCATCCCCTCCCGCTTCCTCGAAGAAGTCCCCAGCCAGTTGATTGAAAACCTCGGCGGCCGCTCACCCGCGTGGTCCACACCCGGCTACTCCAGCGCAAACTCCCGATTCGGCGCGTCCCGCCGCCCAGCCCACTCCAGCGACTTTGCCGACCAGCACTACAACTACGAAGACGAGAATCAAGATGCTCCGCGTTCATCCAGCGGCAGCCTCGCGTCCAGTAGAAAAACGAGCTACGGCGCAGGCGCAAATAGCTCATCCTCCAAGCCTTTTGTCGCTTCATGGATGACCCCTAAGCCCACTCCACCCAGCCGGGTGCCCCAGGTCCCTCGCACTCCGGGACCTGGGAGTCCAGACCCGGAAGGCACTCAAGTGTCACCCGACTCAATCGACAACATCGCCCGCTTTTTCGGTGCGAAACCCGGCTCTCTGCCCCGTCCAGCCATCGACCTTCCGCAGCCGAAAGGCGCTACCGGCCTGAAAAAAGGTCAGCGCGTTCGCCACGCAAAATACGGCGAAGGCTCCATCCTGATGCGTGAGGGCGAGGGAGAAGACGCCAAGCTCACCGTCCTTTTTGCCCGCCACGGCATGAAAAAGCTGATGGAAAAGTTCGCCAACCTGCAAAAGATTTGATGCTCTCGCGCATCGCGCTCCTGCTGCGCTACCATAAATACAAGATTGGATATTCGCATGTTCGTCGTTGTCTGGCAGTTCGAGGTTGCCGAGGAGAAGATTGCCGGCTTTGAGGCCGCCTATTCGGCCGAAGGCTCGTGGGCGCAACTCTTCCGCGCCTCGCCCGGTTACCAGGGCACCGAGTTGCTGCGCGACGCCTACATTCCCGGAACCTACCTGACTATAGACCGCTGGGCCAGCGAAGAAGCCTTCCGAGCCTTCCGCAAAGACCACGACGCAGACTACGAAACACTCGACCGCGCCTGCGACCAGCTCACCAGTCGCGAGGTCCGCATCGGCGCTTATACGGTCTAGAGAGCTTCCACACCGGTCCATCTTATGGCAGGACAATACTTTACATCCAGCTAGAATGCGTCGTCCGGAGGGAGCAGGGGGTTTCAACCCCCTCATAAAGCCAGTAGAATCAATGCTGGCTTTAGCCGCGGAGGGACATTTCCAACTAATTGCAAACGCAATTCCGAGTTCATCCGGAACCCGGACAAATCCGCCTTCTCCATCTCTTCGCTATTTTTCTCTGTCATTGTCTGTCCAGCCCTGCTACAATCCCATCGAAATCCAATCCATGCCGCCGCACCGTTTCCTCGCAGGAAAACAGGAACCGGGTGCGGTGAGTATCTTTTTAGGAGTCCCCCAAATGGCGATTGCCGATGACCGCTCGAAGGCCGTAGAACTTGCCCTTGCACAGATCGAAAAACAGTTTGGCAAAGGGTCGATTGTCCGGCTCGGGTCCAAGGAAGCGATGGTGCCCATCGCCGTAATCTCAACCGGCTCAATCAGTTTCGACGCAGCTCTGGGCGTGGGTGGAATCCCACGAGGCCGCGTCGTTGAGGTTTTTGGCCCCGAGTCCTCGGGCAAGACCACCATCACTTTGCAGATCATTGCCGAGGCGCAAAAGGCCGGCGGCCTGGCCGCCTTTGTCGACGTTGAGCACGCCCTCGACCCCGCCTACGCCAAAAAGTTGGGCGTGGACATCGATAACCTGCTGGTTTCTCAGCCGGATAGCGGCGAACAGGCATTGGAGATTACCGAAACCCTCGTCCGCTCCGGCGCCATCGACGTGCTTGTGGTCGATTCCGTGGCCGCGCTGGTCCCCAAGGCTGAGTTGGACGGTGAGATGGGCGACTCCCACATGGGCCTGCAGGCCCGCCTCATGTCCCAGGCCCTGCGCAAACTCACCGGAACCGTCTCCAAGTCCCGCACCGCGCTTATATTTATCAATCAGATACGCGAGAAAATCGGCGTCATGTTTGGCAACCCGGAAACCACCACCGGCGGCCGGGCTCTGAAGTTTTACTCCTCGGTCCGCGTGGACATTCGCCGCATCGCGGCCATCAAGGATGGCGACCAGGTCACCGGCAACCGCACCAAGGTCAAGATTGTAAAGAACAAGGTGGCCGCGCCCTTCCGCGAGGCTGAATTCGACATCATCTACGGTGAAGGCATCAGCCGCGAGGGCGACGTGCTCGACCTGGCCGTGGCCAACAACATCGTCGAGAAGTCCGGCGCATGGTACGCCTACGCCGGCGAGCGCATCGGCCAGGGCCGCGAAAACACCCGCACCTTCCTCAAGGACAACAAGGACATCTTCGCCAAACTCGACGCCGAGCTGCGCAAGAAGCTTGGAATCGGTGCAGCCGCCAGGGCGGAAGTCCCCGAAGTCCCAGCCACCGGCCCGGCAGAAGCTAAGGAAGCCGTCCGCGGACGCAAAGGATAGTTTGACAACTAACCCCAGGTCTCGCATGCGGGACCTGGGGCACTTAGAACCTGCATGTGCGAGGCAGACTGAATCTGCGGCGATGCAATTGCACGGGACCGGTGTGATAAAGGAGACTCCGGATCAGAGGCGGTCAAGATGTCGAAGAGAAAGCCCCAAGCTCATCAAATAAATAAAAGATCAAAAGGGCAGTCAATAGACACGCAACAGAAGCAAAGCAGGCACCTGACGCCAGCACTGTGGAAAATAATTATTTTC
>JBAPYY010000568.1:0-8247 GCA_049284975.1 Occallatibacter sp. | reverse complement strand
CCCAAACCCTCGAAGGACTTCATTACCTGGCCTTCGCTATCCTCATGCTCGCCAACTTGACCAGACTGCTCACGCAAAGTTCATAACAGGCTCTAGAGAGTATTTCCTAAACCTGCCTTGTGTCAGAGCACGACTTTCGTCGTGCCGAAAAACACCGCAAATACAAAGGGTTTTAACCCCTGAGGGACAATTGCCGAAAAATGGCGTCCGTTTCTGAAACACGCTTCGCGAAATTCAGCACCTCACCCCTGTTTCGCCTTCCACAGCAGATAGAGCCCCCACGCCGAAACTGTGCAATTGTCCCGAATCGCGCCGTTGAGCATCATTTCCTCAAACCACTTAACTGAAACGGACCGAACCACCAGGTCGTGCTCCTCTGCGTCGGGCGTCTTTCCAGTCTCCGTCAGCCCGGTGGCCAAAAAGACGTGCTGCTTCTGCCGTGCATACCCGTAGGCAATCCAGAGAGTTCCCAAGCGAGTCATTTCTACGGCTTCCAACCCGGTTTCCTCTTTTAACTCGCCGCGCGCCAGCTCTTCGGGATTCTCAACTTCCATCTCCCAGCCGCCCTGTGGCAGCTCCAGTGCGCGTTCCTGGATGGTGTAGCGGAACTGCTCCACCAGCCACACGCGCCCCTTGTCGATTGGCAAAATGATGGCCGCATCGTGCTTCTCCACCACGCCATAAATTCCCCGCTCGCCGTTCGAACGCAGAATCTTGTCCTCCCGCACACGCATCCAGTGGTTGCGATAAACCTCGCGGCTGGCAAGCGTGGTAATGGTACGGCCGGCGCTGGCTGGTACCTGGTTCATACGATCTCCTTCGCGGTCTTCCGAGAAAAGAATAGGCGGTGACACAAAACACATTGATGAAAAACTTGCTAATCTTCGCGCAGCCGGTACTTGCGCAGCCGCCCCACCAGCGAGGTGGGGCCGCTCACCGTCAGCAGCACCATGTTACCCTCGTACTCTCGGCTGTGCACCGTCATCCCCGCCTCAATGGCCGCCAGCACCGCGCCCTCCTGCTGTGGAACGTGCAAATCCGCATCGATGAGCGGGTCGGAGTGCAATGCGCGATCAATAGCCTTGAGCAGCGCGTCCATCCCTTCGCCGGTGCGTGCTGAGACGGCGACCTCGCCTGAGGCCTTAGTCCGCTCCAGCAGTCCTCGGTGCTCTTCCTCGCCCAGCAAATCGATCTTGTTCAGCACCTCGATGCGCGGCTTCCCGAGGGATTCAAGCTGGCCCAGAACCTTCTCCACCTGCGATTTTTGCTCCGCTCCATAAGTGGACGCTGCATCGCGAATGTGCAGCAACACCTCGGCCTGGATCACCTCTTCGAGCGTGGCGCGAAAACTGGTCACCAGCGTGTGAGGCAAATTGCGAATGAAACCAACCGTATCGGACAGCAGAACCTTGCGCCGGCTGGGCAGCTCAATCGATCGCAGTTTCGGGTCGAGCGTGGCGAACATCTTCGGCGATTGCAAAACCTCTGCGCCGGTCAGTTGGTTGAAGAGTGTGCTCTTGCCGGCGTTCGTGTACCCCACCAGCGCCACCGTAGGCACAGGAACCGACTCGCGCCGCTGGCGCTGCTGCTTGCGCACGCCTCGCACCGCGTCCAGCTCAAGCTTCAGATGGTCAATGCGCCGGTTGATCTGCCGCCGATCAGTTTCCAGCTTGGTCTCGCCCGGCCCCCGCGTGCCGATGCCGCCGCCTAACTGCGACATCGCCTTGCCCTTGCCGCTCAGCCTCGGCAGCATGTACTCCAGTTGTGCCAGCTCCACCTGCAACTGCCCTTCGCGCGTGCGTGCATGACGCGCAAAGATGTCCAGAATCAGCTGCGTTCGGTCCAGCACGCGGCAGGGAAGCGCAGCTTCCAGGTTGCGCAATTGCGTTGGCGTAAGTTCGTGGTCAAAGAGCACCAGGTCTGCCTCAACCGAAGCGGCGATGCCGGCAATCTCTTCTACCTTGCCGGAGCCAATCAGTGTGGCCGGATCGGGCCGCGCACGCCGCTGCAGCAGCTCGGCAGCCACCACTCCGCCTGCGCTCGCCACCAGCTCGCGAAATTCCGCAAGAGACTCTTCTGCGTCCAGCTCTGTCGATGACCGCGCCGCTGCCACTCTCGCCGCGGAAACGCCCGCGCCCGCAGCATAGCCGGATATATTTTCATCGAGTAGAGATTCAGCGCGCTCCGGCTCCGCGCACAATGCCGCTTGCCGCGCGCCCGCCTGGGCTGCGTGGTTGGCGCGGGAGCGGACCCCATGGTCTACTCCCACCAAAACCGCCCGCTCCGGGATCCCATCCCGGCCTCGAATACTTGTTGCCGGAGTGGAAGGCCGCAAGCCTGTCCTGCTTGCCTTAACGGCCACAGCTGACCGCTTCCCGCCTACTATCGCTGCTCCCCAATCGAGGGAACTGCGGATATTGGCGTTGCCGGCACCGGGCCAGCATCGGGGAATCCAGTGGCCGGACGATGATCGCTGTGAAGCACGCTGCGATTACTCACCACGGTCGAAATGGCGTGCTTGAAGATCAGCTGCTCCTGGCTGTTGTTTTCCAGCAGCACGGAATATTTGTCAAAGGACCTGATTTTCCCTGTCAGCTTCACGCCGCTGACCAGATAAATCGTGATGGGGGTCTTATCCTTGCGGACTGTGTTCAGGTACGTATCCTGAATATTTTGTGCCGGCTTGTTCTCCATATGCCGATCTCCTGCTTTCTCTTGGGGGTTTGGATGCAGCTAAACAGCGTCTGCTCATACAAATCGACTTCCGCGGCCCTGGGAAGCTCCTGAGCCGCACATTCAACAATGTGTCAACAATATAGGGCTTTGCCAACCTTTTCAACCCTTGAGACTCTCAATTCTCATTTGCCGGATTCTTTCGGGTGGTCCAGAGTCCGCTTTTAGGACTCAGTTTGGGTGCCCCAGGTCCCGCCTTTGGGACCTGGGAATCGATGCAGCTGACCACTCCGATCCCCCATTTTTGGGACTCGCCAACTCGCGATCCTGCTAGCATATTAGTGTGAAAACCGAGCCGATTTCGCCTCCGAATCCCGCTTCAACCACCCAGCCCGTCCCCATGCTCGACCTCAATCGCCAGTACCAGCCTCTCCACCGCGAACTTCTCGAGGCTCTCGGCAATGTCCTTGAAACCCGCCAATTCATTCTGGGTGAGCAGGTTGCCGTCTTCGAGCGATCCGCCCAGGCACAATTGGCCGTGGCCCACGCCATCGGCTGCTCCTCGGGCACTGACGCGCTCTGGCTCGCTCTCGCCGCCGCCGGCATCGGCCGCGGCCACTCTGTCGTCACCACCCCCTTCAGCTTCTTCGCATCGGTCAGCGCTATCTTGCGCGCCGGCGCCACGCCGCTGCTCGCCGACATCGAGCCCGCCACCTTCAACCTCGACCCTGCCGCTGTCGAGAAAATTCTCGACGGTCCTCAGGCCGCAACCGCCCGCGCAATTCTTCCCGTCCATCTATACGGCCAGTGTGCCGACTTCACCGCCTTCACCCGCATTGCAAAAGAGCGCAATCTCAAGCTCGTTGAAGACGCCGCCCAAGCCTGGGGAGCCGAATGGCAAGGCGTGCATGCTGGTTCTCTTGGCGATGTCGCCGCCTTCAGCTTTTATCCCACCAAGAATCTCAGCGCCGCCGGCGATGCCGGCATGGTCGCCACCAACTCCGATGAAATCGCCGAGCGCGCCCGCATGTTGCGCCAGCACGGCATGCGACGCCGCTATTACCACGACGAGGTCGGCTGGAACACGCGCATGGACGGCTTCCAGGGCGCCATCCTCACCGTCAAGCTCAAATACATCGACGGATGGAACCAGCTCCGCCGCACCGTAGCCCGCCGCTATCACGCGCTCTTTCATTCGGCGGGACTGGTCGAGACTGGCCCATATCCCACCCACGGCGTCGTGCTTCCGCAGGAAGTGCGCAGCACCCGCCACGTCTGGCACCAGTACGTCATCCGCACCAATCGCCGCGACGGCCTGCGCCAATTCCTCACCGACCGCAAAATCGGCTCTGAGATCTACTACCCCGTCCCGCTTCATATGCAAACGGCGTTACAGAGTCTTGGCTACGCAGAGGGCAGTTTCCCTGAAGCCGAACGCGCCGCCCGCGAAGTCCTCGCCCTTCCCATCTTTCCCGAACTCCGCGAAGACGAGCAGCAAACAGTAGTCTCAGCCATCGCCGAATTCCTCAGCTGAGCCGTCGCCTAAATTGACGCTTTGAAAGGGCGCGGTTTTAGCGGCGCCGTAAATGCATCGAATAATAAATTGTGTCAGGGCACGACTTAAGTCGTGCCGTAAATGCCCCAATATAGACGCCGGGCTTCAGCCCCTGCACCGGATGGAGCAGAGGCCTTCAGGCCTCTGAATAATACGGCAGTTTGAATGACGGCCTTTAGGCTCGGGCCCAAAAATCGAAATCGTAATTCTGCCGCGCACCGCCTGTACAAAATTGAACACAAAAATCGGCTGTTCAAAATTGCACACTCAAGAAATTCATTGATTCACCGCCGCTGCTGCGCGCTTTTCAATCGCGATGCGTCTAATCAATGCAGCCCGGAACTTGATGAAATATTCCGGCTCCTTGCGCGCGCTCCAAAACGCGAGACACGACTGCGGGGTGTGCTGAGTTTGCTCGTCGCACGCTGAGTGGAGCGCAACATACTAAAACCTTCGGGTTCTGCGGGGCCTGTGTCCGTTCGTGGCACCGGCTCCTCGTTGCATCGTCCCGTAAAGAGCAACTTTGGGATGTTCTAGATTTGCCTTTTTAAGAACGAGCTTCCACAGCAATTGGCCGCACCGAGCAAGCTGACAAACCAAAACCCATAACCCTGAATGGAAGGAGGAGCATCATGAAAACATCAGAAAGCGGCGCGCTCATGCAAGCCCTCAGCGAGTTTACCTGGGAGAACATCAAGCAACCCGGAGCGTATGTCGAGCGGGAAACCGGACACCTCTATCGCGTTCCTCAAGAGGCATTGCTTCGTGGGAGTTCTCCTGTGATTTCGAAACTCAGTAACACCCAATCAACCTTCGTCAAGCTCAGCGACGACTGCAACACAATCGTTTCCAAGTTGCGCAACATCGCTGCCGATGCTGACGTCAAACCCAATTTCTAAACCAGGCGTGAATGATCGCATCCGTCGTGCGTCTCTTGCCGTAGCTTGTTCTGCTCGCCCCTCACAGAATGATAGAAATCCTTTGAGGGGCGTTTTCATATCAAAAATCCCCCCAAAGTCCCGTAACTCCGCCGTTGCTGAAGTTCTCAGCTCACCGCTGCGCCAATATAGTTTGCCAACCTGAGCAGGCGTTGCAAGTCGACGGGCCTTTTGCTTCCTGCTTGACTTCCGCAGCAATGACAACGCTATGGGGCGCTAAACTCGTGACAGCTTTTGCAAAAGCGCTACAGGGATCTGATCGAGTGGCAGCACCTGATCGACGGCATTCAGCAGGATGGCTTCTCGCGGCATTCCGAAGACCACTGATGTGGCCTCATCCTGCGCGATATTGAAGGCGCCGGACTGTTTCATCTCTAACATGCCCTTTGCGCCATCCGCGCCCATGCCCGTCAACAGCACACCGAGTGCGTTCTTGCCCATGTTCCGTGCGCAGGAGGAAAACAGAACATCCACGGAAGGCAGATGGCGATTCACTCGCTCTCCTCTGTACACATGCACGGCATATTCCGTTCCCTTGCGAGCTACGGCCATGTGGTGGCCGCCGGGGGCCAACAACGCGTGTCCCGGCAGAATGCGGTCGCCATCCTGCGCCTCTTTCACTCTAATCTTGCACAGTGAGTCGAGGCGTTCTGCAAACTGACGGGTGAAGGCCTCCGGCATATGTTGCACAATCACGACTCCCGGAAAGTCGGCGGGCAACGGCGACAAGAGATCTTTGAGCGCTTCTGTTCCGCCTGTTGAAGCGCCGACAGCAACAATCTTGTGCGTCGCCGAGAACTGGTAAGACTTGCCCGCCGATTGCGCGGAAGGCGCCGGCGATGCGCTCGGCCGCCGCACTCTCGCTTTTGCGGCTGCCTTCACCTTGGCGATTATCTCTTCAGCTTGCTCGATTGTGCCGTTGGAAACGTCCAGTTTCGGCTTGGAGACATAGTCGATTGCGCCCAGGCTGAGAGCGCGCAATGTTGTGTCGGCGCCCTTGCCGGCCAGCGATGAGATCATGATCACCGGCATCGGATGGCCGCGCATCAGCTTCTCCAGAAATGTCAGGCCATCCATGCGCGGCATCTCAATGTCGAGCGTCAGCACGTCGGGATTCAGAGAAATTATCTTCTCTCTCGCCACAAAAGGATCGCCGGCCGTTCCCACCACTTCCAATTCCGGGTCGGAGTTGAGGATCTGCGTAAGCAGTTGGCGCATGAGCGCAGAGTCGTCTACGATGAGCACCTTGGAGCGCGTCGTCATAAGCAGGCTGCCTCACGTCAGCCGAGAGCGGGGTCAAATGAACAACTCGAACACGCCAACACTGTTCAGTATAAGCACATGTCAAAACAAGGTGATCTCACCGCTATACGATCGACCAGGGCTGGGCGGTTTCCAGTACGAGCCTTCCTCGGCGACGATTTTGGGAAGAATAGAACCATCCACTGTGTGCACGGTGGCTTTGCCTGTATCTGTTCGAAAATATAAATGGACTGCATGGTTTCCCCCCAACCGTTCAGAGACAAGGGGTATGCGTTCGAGCGCAAGGAATTCGCGCACAAACTTTGCATTCCAATCACCAATGGAGCGCATCTTTAGCCCGTTCATAACGTTGCCTCCGCCAAACGCCTTGGCAACGAATCTCCGCCGATCTCCTCCGAGCTTCATCAGTTCGTTGATAAGCAGTTCCATCGCATGAATTCCGTACCGCGGACTCTTGTCGCCCTCGCGGCACTTTGGCAAGAGAATATGATTCATGCCGCCGCTGCGCAGCACGGGATCGTACATGCACACAGCAACACACGAACCCAGCAGAGTGTCAATGATGGCGGGCGACCGGCTGGCCGCAACATCACCGATGTGAACGTGCATCCGATGCCTGGGCGTTGGATGCGTCAGGCCCTGCTCCGGCCCCGATGACGCGACTTCTGCGGCAAAATCGCTTTTAATCCGCAGGTTATACACCGCGCCACAATGTTCAGCGGATCGGGGGCGCGGGTTATTGAGGATATTCATCGTTCCACGTCTCTCAATCGATACATCGTTTTATTCAACGGCTCCAGGATGCCGTGCAGCCAGGGAATGTGTTCTGCATTGCCGAGGAAGAGATAGCCGCGCGGTTTGAGGTAGCGCACCATCTTGCGCAAGAACACATCCTGCGTGTCTTGATTGAAGTAAATAAGAGCATTGCGAAAGAAGATGACATCGAAAAGGCCTTCAAGTGGCCAACGGGCGTCCATCAGATTGATGCGCAAGAAGCGCACGAGCCGGGTGACCTCCGGCTTTACTCTCACCTGGCCCAGCATGTCATCTGTCCCGCGAAGAAAGTATTTTTTTTTGAGCGCAGGCGCGACGCTTTCCAGTGAATCAGCGCTATAGGTTGCGCTCTGCGCGGTAGCCAGCACCTTGGTGTCGATATCGGAAGCGACGACCTCAATCTTCCAGGAACTGGGGGTGAACGCACTCGCTGAAGAACTTACCGGCGCGGCTCCGACGCGCTGAGAAATCGCACTTCTGGCTCTGCTCGGCGCCTGCAAAGCCTCAAGCAGGGTAATTGCGATCGTATACGCTTCCTCGCCTGTGGACGAAGCGGCGCTCCAGACACGAATGTTCCTCTGGCCGCCGCGTTGAGTCGCTGACTGCATCCCAGGCACCACCGTATTGGCCAGAAACTCGAAGTGGTGCTTCTCGCGAAAGAACGACGTTTTGTTCGTCGTTACACAGTTGATCAGTTCGCCGATTTCCTCGCTATTGTCGCGGAGGTTCTCGATGTACGAGTAATATTCGGCAAAGTTCGACAGGCCATGATGACGTAGCCGCCGCGACAGGCGCGAGGCCAGCATGATCTGCTTGCCGTCACGCAGCCAGATTCCCGTGCGCTCGTGAACCAGCTTGCGAAACAGCTTGAACTCACGCAGTTCCATGGGGAAGACTGAATTTACTATCGCTGCTGCTTGCAATTTCCGTCCTCCCAATGAATGTTTTCCAGCCTCTTCCGCACCCGCATCAAACACCTGCTAGCCCAGATGGTCTGCAAAAGAGTTAAAGCGTTAAGCCATTGATCGTGCCTTCGCTCAGGCG
>JBAPYY010000567.1:0-13864 GCA_049284975.1 Occallatibacter sp. | reverse complement strand
CTAGTTTACTCCGCCACTGTAAAGAAGAATCGTGACCAAGCTCACGTTCGTTCAGACATCCTTCACTTTCTTGGACGAGGCGCAACTTACAGCGCGCGAATCACAGCTCGGAATCCTGGCCCAGACGAGCCCACAGACGGTTCGGTGCATATTGCCAGGCGCCAGAATTCTCGACGCGCGGTGATAAACTCTCAGAATGGACTGCGCCGAAAAGGCAACTGTTGCGCTCGGCATCGAGTTGGCAGGCAATGCCATTCGATTGAGGTGTAACGGACGGAGAGACTCTGCTTCGGATGGCTTTGAAGGTGCTGATTCACTTTAAGGTTCCGCGCAAGCTTTCGCCGGTTGGCGGAACTGCGGTATGACTGGCTGGTTGATTGGGGCACAATGACTAAACGCGGGATCACGAATTTCATCGCAAGAGTGGGCAAGGGTGTCAGACGTCCTAAATTGATTCTCTCTCGGATTAAACGAATTGTACTGGTGGGCGGCGTTCGCCGGGATGCCGAGTGCGTCCACTTGGTAAACGCCTGGAGCAGTGGGAGCTTGCGCCGCGTGGCTTTGCTTGAGCTCTTTCCCGGAATCGAATCTTGCAACATGGTGTCGATAAGAAAACCGGAATCCAGAGTCATTGGTTCCTCTATAGATCTTCAGGAGTTAGTCCACCTCGCTTCAGTCGTAAAGCATCTTTCCATCAAGCATATCTTGGAAATTGGCACTTTCGACGGGTTCACCGCGCTCAATCTGGCGGCCAATATGGAAGGAGAAGGCGAAGTGTGCACCCTGGATCTGCCGGAGGAAAATCAAGAACTGCGCAAGTCTATTCCTAATATTACAAAGCGCGAGTTGGTAGGAAGAAAGTTTTTGGGGGAAGCCGAGCACAAGCGAATCCGGCAACTGCGAGCTAATTCCAAAACCGCTGACTGGGCTGGCTTTGGCGGTCCGTTCGACATGATCTTCATTGATGCCTGTCACACTTATCCATTCGTCAAGAGCGACAGCATCAACGCCTTGCGTCATCTGCGTCCCGGCGGCGTTATCTTCTGGCATGATTACGGCTTTATCACGGACGTATCGCGGGCAGTGGATGAGTTGGCGCGCGAGTATCCCATCTTTGCTATCAAAGGCACGCGAATGGCCTGCTACAGAAGCCTCGCGCCTCAAGCGTAGTGACTGGGGCGATTGCAACTGATTGTTAACTGTTTGCGAGCCTCACCAACCGGTCAGACGCAGAATATCTTGAGATTTCACGCCAGACTGACTGCTTCACTGGAAAGAAAACGCCGCGAGATGATTCAATAGGGTATGCCCGGAACCGGAGCACTTTTATTGCTGGCCTTCGCCAGCCTGGTCGTCGTTGTCTTGTTGATCCTCCTGCAGTTGACCCGGCTGGGATTCCTGGTCCGCTCGACCATTCCCGACCGGCCTCGGCAGCGTATGTTTCTCGCCTCGGTCTCCTTCCTGCTTACTTTTGTAGGCGTCCGTGTTCTGGTGTGGATGATTGTTTATCACGAGGGACCATTTCAATGGGTAATGGTGCACGGGCGACACATTCATCATCTGGTCTGGGGAATCCTGATATTGCTGCTGGTCGGTTACGGTTGGCTGATGGACCTCGGACGGGCCCACTCGCCGCTTTCCATCTTTTTCAGCCGGCTAATGTCGATCGGCTATGGCGTGGGCGCAGCGCTGACTCTGGACGAGTTTGCCATCTGGCTCGACCTGGAGCCGGACGCGTATTGGTCGCGCACCGGTCGCCTCTCAATCGACGCCGTCATCCTTTTCGGCAGTCTGCTGGCTGTGGGCGCAGGGGGTGCGCCGTTTTTCCGAGGCCTGGGCCGTATCTGGGCCAAACGCGCGCTGTTTGGCAAGGAGTTGGGCAGGGGCCTGACCTTCCCTATTCGCCGCGCGAGGTTGCTTCGTCCTCGTAAAGTGCGGAGATCAGGTCCGCGTATCGCTCCGTGATCACTCTCCGTTTGAGCTTCATTGAGGGCGTCAGCTCTCCGGACTCCTGCGTCCACTCCTCAGCCACAACGCGAAAGCGCTTGAGGCTCTCGAAGTTAGCCAGAGTGCTGTTCACCTCACGCACGACTTCGGCGTAGAGAGCAATCACCCTACTGTCGGCCACCAACTCAGCACGATCCTTTGTATGAACGCCATGGTGGCGGGCCCACTGCTCCAAAGCTGCAAAATAGGGAGAGACAATCACTGAGATGAACTTGTGCCTGTCGCCCACTAACGCGGCCTGCGCCACGAGTATGCTGTTCTTGAGCTTGTTTTCGATCGGCTGCGGCGCCACCAGCTTGCCGCCTGAAGTTTTCAACAGCTCCTTCTTGCGGTCCGTAATGTAAAGGAAGCCATCCTGATCCATGTGGCCGATGTCGCCGGTGCGGAACCAGCCCTCCTCATCGAAGGACTCGGCGGTTGCTGCCGGCTTCTGCCAGTAGCCTCCGAAGACCGACGGACCACGGACCAGTAGCTCTCCGTCCGAGGCCAGCTTCAATTCGACATTCGTCAGGGGCAAGCCCGCGGCGCCCATGCGGTGGCTGACAGGCGTGTTCAGTGAGATGACCGGTGAGGTCTCGGTGAGCCCGTAGCCTTCCCAAAGAGCAATCCCCACTGAAGCGAACCATTGGGCGGTATCAATGCCCAGCGGCGCCCCACCGCAAACGAAAATTCTCACCCGCCCACCGAAGGCCTCTCGCACCTTGGAGTACGCCAGCTTGCTGGCGAGCTTCCACCGCGGCGAGGAGGGTCGACGGCCGTCATAAACCGTGTCACGATGGCGGGCGCCTACTCTTAAAGCCCAGGCGAGTATTCGCTTCTTGATTGGCGAAAATCCGGCGCGACGCTCCACCTCCTGGCGAATCTTCTCAAAAACTCTCGGCACACCCACAAAGACCGTGGGCCGGATCGCGCGCATCGCCTCGGGCAACTTGTCGAACTTTGAACAATAGGCGACCTGCACCCCGTGGGAGTACATCACATAGTCCAATGCGCGAGCCGTGACATGCGAAAGCGGCAGGAAGGAGATCAAGGCGTCTGCGGGACTGAAGTCAAAATCAGCCGCTGCAATATTTTGATTTGACGCAATGTTCTGGTGGGTAAGGGCCACGCCCTTGGGCTCGCCGGTGGTCCCTGATGTGTAGATCAACGTTGCAAGATCTCTAGCCTCAACAGTGTGCGTCAGCGCGTCGAATACTGGGTCGCGTTCAGCTCCGCGGTCATCGGCTCCGGCTAGGACTTCGCTGAAGGCAACCGCCCCTTCGGGCGGCGCGGGAGAGTCCATGATCAGAATTCGACTCAACCGGGTCAGGCCGCGAACGGCGTTCAGCTTGTCGAACTGCTGTCGGGTGGAAACCACGGCAATGCGGCAGTCCGCGTCCGCCACGAGCGCGGCAATCTGTTCGCCGGTAAGCGTAGGGTAGATGGGCACATCCACCGCGCCAATCGAAAGCGTGGCGAAGTCTGTCACGGCCCACTCCCAACGGTTCTCCGCAATAAGGGCAATGCGATCGCCCTTTTGCACGCCCCAGCTTAGAAATGCCTGGGCCAGCGCACGGACACGTTGGTAGATCTGGTCCGAAGAGATAGGCTGCCATAGGCCAAACTCGTCCTGCCAGAGGATGGCGCGGGGGTTGGAGGCCGCGGCGACGCGACTGAACAAATCATTGATTGTCGAGAGCGAGAGGTTTTCTGTCATTTTTCTTCTAGTGGAACGCGCGGTGCATGTTCACCGCGAACATTCGAGAGTGTATCAGCGTGGAGCCACATCCGCGAAAAAATAAACTCGCATGCAACCTCCTGGCCGCAACCAGTCCTTGGCCGCGCTCCGGTGCTCACCGGTTCTCTGGCCTATCCCGGAATAGTTTTTGAACAACGGATCGGCACGGACGCTATTAGAATGATACGGAATCGTATTTATCCTTTCATTTCTATCTGGAAATTGATCGAGAGAAAAGCCGCATAATGCACGCCGTAAAGAACCCTGGAAGCCGATTCTATCGCCCGGAACTCGACGTTCTCCGCTTTGTCGCATTCCTGCTCGTTTTTCTTAGCCACGCTCTGCCCACGACCAGGAACCCCCATATTGCAAACCTCTTGAAAGCTGCAGGTCCCGCCTTCGACGCGTTCGGAGACGCCGCCGGATACGGACTCAGCCTCTTTTTCACTCTGAGCGCTTTCCTCATTTGCGAGTTGCTGCTTCGCGAGCGCAAGTCTGTCGGCACGGTTGAGATCAAGCAATTCTATATCCGCCGTATTCTGCGGATTTGGCCTCTTTATTACTTTGCCTTGGCCCTCGGCTTGGTAGTCGTGTTCCTGCCCGGCGGCCATATCGCAGATGTCACAAGGATTGGTTGGTTCGCCATCTTCATGGGTGCGTGGTATACCGCCATGCATGGCTGGACAAACAATCCCATAATTTCGCTGTGGAGCATCTCCGTCGAAGAGCAGTTCTATCTAATCGCCCCTTGGACTCTAAAATATTTCAGCCGAAAGGCGCTTTACGGATTTTGCGGGATGATTATCCTTGTCGCCAACGGCTGGCTTTATTACCTGGGCAGTATGCGGGCAACCAATGTTCGCGTTTGGGCTGATTCTTTCGTGCAGTTTGAGTGCTTTGCCGCCGGTATATTGTTATGTCTCGCCCTTCACAATCGAATGCCCCGAGTCGCTTTCTGGCGGCGACTGATCATGATCGCCATTTGCTGCTTTTGCTGGATGACGTCTGTCTTTGTTCTGCGAAATGGCTTCATTCACAGATCCGGCAATCCTGGCAGCTTGCAACTCATATGCGCGTACGCGTTGGCCTCTCTGGGCTGCGTATTGCTACTTGTTGCATTTCTGGGGGTGGACGCAAAGCTGCTCCCCAGATGGGCTGTTTATTTAGGGCGCATCTCTTTTGGCCTTTATGTCTACCATCGGTTTGCTCTCTATATCGCATCTGCGCTCCCGCTTGAATGCCTCGAAACGGTCAAGGTTCCGGTTAGAATCTTTCTGAAGGCTGGATTGTTGATTGGATTGCCTTTTGGATTGACCGTCCTGATGGCTACCGTTTCATACCGCTATTTTGAAATGCCATTTCTGAAGATGAAGAAGCGGCATTCGTTGATTGAAAGCCAGCCAATTGTGGGCGCCGGCTGATCATTGCCAAAGAGCAGAGCCGCACTTCAGAGTGCGGTAAATCCACATGAATCACGCAATATCTGGTCCGCGCCCGGCCACGATAGAGATTTACGGCTGGGCGCAAAGGCGATATTCCCCTTGCGCCTTTCTAGAGACTCGATTCAACGGAATTTACGCTGGTAGATCTAGTTGAATGAGGTGGATTGCATACTTATGCACATTTGGTGTATATTTATTCATACGCGGAACAACTGAAACCTGCGCTCGGCGTTAGCGCGGAAGCGATTGATGAAGACCTTGCGACACAATGCGATTCGCGAGCTGGTAGCCGGCTCGCAGGTGGCCAATCAGGACGAGCTGCGGCGCAAATTGCGCCGGCGCGGTTTTGCGGTAACCCAGGCTACGCTCTCGCGCGATATACACGAACTGCGCCTCTCGAAGGGCCCCGGCGGCTACACTCTGCTGAACGGCGCTGGTCCTGCAGTTGAAGACAATAGCCCACCGTCGCTGGCCGAGATGATGGAAGGCTTAGGACTGCGCGCGCGGCGGGCGATGAATCAGGTGGTGTTGACTTCGGTAGCGGGAGGAGCACAGCCGTTGGCTGTGGCTCTTGACCGCGAATGTTGGACCGAAGTTGTCGGCACCATCGCAGGAGACGATACGGTACTGGTAGTCTGCACTGACCATCGCAGGGCAAGAGAGGTTGAGTCGCGGTTAAGGACGATGCTGGAATCATGACCAATACGGTGCAAACAGCGGTAGTGGGAGTCACAGGGTACGCCGGCGGGGAGTTGGCCCGGCTGCTGTTGAAGCATCCCCGTCTCAAAGGCGGTCCGCCGGTATTCGCCGGGCGCGTGGAAGAAAAAGATGTGACCAGAGGCGGAGTGCCTCTGAGCGAGATTCATCCCCAGTTGGCGGATTGCAACGGAAGCGGCGCGCTGAAGCTCGAGCCATTCTCATGGGAACTACTTGCCCGCCGTAGCGTCAGTGTTCTATTTCTCGCCACACCACACGAACAATCCAGGGAATGGGCGCCTGAAGCACTCAAACGCGGCCTGCGAGTGATTGACTTGAGCGGGGCATGGCGGCTGACCGACGCAGCCAATCGCGCCGTCTACGCCTTTGAGGACGACGAGGCCGAACTGGCTGCAAAAACGCAGGCACAGGCCGTTTATGGCATGCCCGAGCTTCATCGCTCCCGGATTGCCGGAGCCAGCCTCATTGCGAATCCCGGCTGCTACGCGACTTCCATTATCCTCGCCCTTCGGCCACTGGTTGCTGCGGGACTGGTAGACCTCTCGCGCGGCGTCGTCGCCGATGCCAAGAGCGGAGTGAGCGGCGCGGGCAAGGCGCCCACTGCCAGGACGCATTTCATGCACGCGGCCGACAACTTCTCCGCCTACGGCGCCTTCACTCATCGTCATACAGGCGAATTGCTGGAGCAAATCGGCATTGACTCCAGCGAAATCATCTTTACGCCGCACTTGTTGCCGATTCCGCGCGGAATTCTCTCCACTATTTATGTGCATTTCCGCGAGCCACAAACAAAGTTGGACATCGCGAAGGTTTATCGGGACTTCTTCGCAGGCAGCCCGATGGTTCGGCTCTATGACAAAGCGCTGCCACAGATTCAGTACTCGGTTCGCACCAGCTATGCGGACATCGGTTTTCAACTCGCCGCCGATGGCCGCCGCGCCGTTGTCGTCAGTTGCCTGGACAATTTGCTGAAGGGTGCGTCAGGCCAGGCAGTGCAGAATCTGAACGTCATGCACGGCTGGGGCGAAGCGGAGGGTCTCGAATGAAACTGGCAGCGGAGGGCTCTCAATGAAATATGTAGTCAAATTGGGTGGAGCGGGCCTCGAAACTCCGTCGCTTCTGGAAGGGTGTACGCGCGCCATCGCCGAATTGGCACGCGACGGCCATCAGGTTGCCGTGGTCCACGGGGGCGGCCTGCAACTGACGCGCATGCTCAAAGCGCTTGGCAAGCCGAGTCAGTTCATCGACGGCCTCAGGGTCACTGACGCCGAAACCCGTGACGTGGCGCTGATGGTCCTGGCCGGAAAAGTGAATAAGCAGTTGGTAGCCGGCCTGGGCGCGCTCGGCGTCCCTGCCATGGGCTTGTCAGGCGGCGACGGGTTGATCTTTCGCGCCCGTAAGAAGCGCACCACACCAGACCTTGGATTCGTAGGGGAGATTGCCTCAAGCGACACGCGCTGGCTGGATTCAATTTGGAGTTTGAACGGCGTTCCGGTGCTCTCGTCCATGGCTCTTGGCTTTGACGGCGAATACTACAACGTGAACGCGGACGAAATGGCAGCGGCCTGTGCCATTGCCTCTCACGCCGACGCGCTGGTATTTCTCACCGACGTGCCGGGCGTGAAGGGTGCGAATGGCGCGGTGATGCGCTGGCTTTCTATTGACCAGATTGCTGAAATGGCTTTGAGCGCCGTCATCTCCGGCGGCATGTTGCCCAAGCTCAGCGCTTGCCGCGAGGCCCTCTTGAACGGCGTCAAGCGCGTAAGAATTTTGCCCGCTGAAGCTGCCTCGTCGCTTCCCGACTTGTGCAGCTCTCGCGTAACCCACGGCACCGAAGTAATGGTGGCCTGAGGAGGGATGAAATTGGACAAATTGAACAAGCTGGAACAAATTCAAGCTGCCGAAGCGCGGCTGTTGCTTTCCACGTACGACCGCAACCCAATACTCTTTGTGCGCGGCGAGGGCGTTTACCTTATCGACGAGCAGGGCGGCCGCTATCTTGACCTGTTGACTGGCATCGGCGTCAATGCACTCGGCTACGCACATCCGGCTATTGAAGAGGCCATCGCCAAACAGAGTCGCGCACTTATCCACACCTCGAACCTCTATTACCACGAGGGCCAGGCGGAGCTCGCACTGCGGCTCACTGAGCGCACTGGTCTGGATCGCGTCTTCTTTTCTAACACAGGGACTGAGGCAATCGAAGGTGCGCTTAAGCTGGCTCGCGCGCACGCCGGACTTTTGCGCAATGAAGGCAAGCAGATTGGAACCAGGTTTCTCGCACTCGAGCAGAGCTTTCACGGCCGCACCTTTGGCTCTCTGTCAGCGACTCACAAGGCCAAGTACCGCGAGCCCTTTGCTCCCGGCGTTCCGGGCGTGGAGTTTGTCAAGTTCAACGACATCGCCGATCTGCGCGCCAAATTCTCGAATGAAGTGTGCGCCATCCTCGTCGAACCCATCCAGGGCGAAGGTGGCATACGCCCACTAACGCAAGAGTTCTTCGCAGAAGCGCGCGCGCTCACTCAGTCAACTGGAGCTCTACTGATTGCCGACGAGATTCAGTGCGGCATGGGACGCACCGGCAAGTGGTGCGCTTATCAGCACTTTGACATCCTCCCCGATGTCGTCACACTGGCCAAGCCTCTCGCCGGTGGCATTCCCCTGGGCGCAATTGTCTGTACAGAAGAAGCCGCGCGTGCCATTCATGCCGGCATGCACGGCACTACTTTCGGGGGGGGGCCATTGGCCTGTGCGGTGGCCATTGCCGTTATCGACACTCTCGAAAAAGACCACCTTCTGGCTCACGCAACCGAGGTCGGCAATTACTTCCTCGCGCAACTCCGCGCTCTAGCCTTGCGCCACAACGCCATCGTGGATGTGCGTGGCAAGGGCCTCATGATCGCAACCGAAATTGATTCCGCCGTGCTGGCCAAGCTCGTAGTGGCCGAGATGCTCAAACGGCACATTCTCATCAATTGCACCAGCGACACGGTTCTTCGCTTCTTGCCGCCCTATACCCTGGAGCGCGCACACGTAGACACCGCTGTTGCGGCGCTGGACGAAATCTTCACCGAACATGCCGCGCATAGCGGCAACCAAACCGCCGCCTACGCGGCAACGCAGACCGCAGGAGGTAACAACAATGGCTAGCAAAGCAATTCTTGATCGCAGCGATTCCACGATTCCCGTTCAGAAGGACCCAGATATTCTTACAGCCGCGGCTCGTTTGTCCGGGGAGGATTTGTGCTCCATCGCCGATCTATCGAGCGCAGAAGTGCGCGCCATTCTCAAGCTGGGCCGTGACGTAAAGCGCAATCCAGGCGAGTATCGCCATGCGCTCGACGCAAAACAGATGGTACTGATGTTTGAGAAGGCCAGCTTGCGCACGCGCCTCAGTTTTGAGGCCGGCATCAACACGTTGGGCGGTAGTGCAATTTTCGTCGATCAAACCAGCGTGCAGTTGGGCGAACGCGAATCCATTGCCGACGTAGCGCACAATGTCGAGCGCTGGGTAGATGTGATTGTGCTGCGCACCTATGCGCACGACACAATCACCGAGATGGCGACCAACGCGCGCGTGCCAGTTATCAACGCGCTCTCCGATTTCGAGCACCCCTGCCAGGCGCTGGCGGACTTTATGGCGCTCGACGAGCATTTCGGATCCGCAGCAGGACTCAACTTTACCTATGTGGGCGACGGCAATAACGTTTGCCATTCGCTGATGCTCACCGGCGCTCAACTGGGCGCCAATGTCACAGTGGCCACACCTCGCGGCTATTCGCCCGACATCGAGATCGTCACCATTGCGCGCGAAATCGCCCAAACCAACGGCTGTGAACTTCGACTCTTGCAGGACCCGCAGGCCGCCGCCGAAGGTGCGGACGCAATCTACACCGATGTCTGCGTTAGCATGGGCTTCGAGCACGAGTCAGCCAAGCGCGCACCAATCTTCCGCCCCTTTCAGGTGAACGAGGCTCTGATGCAGAAAGCCGCGCCCGGCGCGGTCTTCATGCATTGCCTGCCTGCGCGCCGGAACGAGGAAGTCACTGACGCGGTAATCGATGGTCCGCAGTCCATTGTTTTCGACCAGGCCGAAAATCGGCTGCATGCACAAAAGGCGTTGCTGCTGCTGCTGCTCGGTGGACTTGCGAACGTGAAAGCTTTTGGCTGTTAGTCTCCAGCTTCTTCTTCACATACCGACGTAATATCAACCAATAATACGGATTTTGCCAGCAGATAGAAGCTGGAAGCTCAATTGGGGATTGCAAGCATGTCTGTAATTCTTGAATCACTGCCCGTCGGCCAGAAGGTCGGGATTGCCTTCTCCGGCGGGCTCGACACCTCCGCCGCCCTGCACTGGATGAAGCAGAAGGGCGCCATCCCCTATGCCTATACGGCCAATCTGGGCCAGCCCGACGAAACCGACTACGACGCCATCCCGCGCGCGGCCCTCGAGTATGGCGCCGAAAAGGCTCGCCTCATTGACTGCCGCGGCCCGCTAGTCCGCGAAGGCATTGCAGCCCTCCAGGCCGGGGCCTTCCACATCACGACGGCCGGAGTTCCTTACTTCAACACAACCCCCATTGGTCGCGCGGTTACGGGCACCATGCTGGTGGCCGCCATGAAGGAGGATGATGTCAACATCTGGGGCGACGGCTCCACATTCAAAGGCAACGATATCGAGCGCTTCTACCGCTACGGCCTGCTCGCCAATCCTGGCCTCAAAATCTACAAACCCTGGCTCGACAGCGCTTTCATCGACGAGCTCGGCGGCCGAGCGGAGATGTCTGCGTTTATGCAGCGCTGCGGCTTCGCCTATAAGATGTCCGCGGAGAAGGCCTATTCCACCGACTCCAATCTTCTGGGTGCGACTCATGAAGCAAAGGACTTGGAGTATCTCTCTTCGTCGGTCAAGATCGTCGCTCCCATCATGGGCACTGCCTTCTGGCGCGACGATGTGGAAATCCAGCGCGAACAGATCGCGATTCGTTTTGAAGAGGGTTTTCCCGTCGCACTCAACGGCCGCCGGTTCGACGAACCCGTCGAACTTCTTCTCGAAGCCAACCGCATCGGTGGCCGCCACGGCCTGGGAATGTCCGATCAAATCGAGAACCGCATTATTGAAGCTAAATCACGCGGCATCTACGAGGCGCCCGGACTCGCCCTGCTCTTCATCGCATATGAGCGCCTCATCACGGGCATTCACAACGAGGATACGATCGAGCAGTACCGCGACAATGGCCGCAAACTCGGCCGTCTGCTCTACCAGGGCCGGTGGTTCGATTCACAGGCGATCATGCTGCGGGAATCCGCACAGCGCTGGGTCGCCAAACCCATTACGGGCGAGGTTACACTCGAGTTGCGCCGCGGCAACGACTACTCCATCCTTAATACTGAGTCGCCGAATCTCACCTTTCATCCCGAGCGTCTCAGCATGGAGAAGACCGAAACCACCTTCTCGCCGCGCGATCGCATTGGACAGCTCACCATGCGAAACCTCGACATCACCGACACCCGCGATAAGCTGCTGACCTACGCCGCAGCGGGTCTCATCAGCCTCAGCACAGGCGACGAAATGCCCAGGTTGAGCAGCGCCAAAGACAAGCAATAGCATGAGGTACGCTGAATTAGATGTCTAACGAACAACAATCCGTGAAAATGTGGTCTGGTCGTTTTAGAGAGCCGCTGGATGCGGAGTTCGAGAGCTGGCAGCGGTCCATTGTCTTCGATTGGCGCCTTCTCGACGAGGAAATAGCCGCCAGCAAGGCGCACGCATCCGCTCTCTATTCCGCGAAACTTCTGACAAAAGATGAGACAGCCGAGCTACGCGCGGCGCTCGATGCGATCGCCGCAGAGCACGCATCGGTGGCGGGAAAAGCGTTGGTTCGCTATCACGCGACGGCCGAGGACATTCATCACTTTGTGGAACTCAAGCTCGTGGAGCGCATCGGTGCCCTGGGACTCAAGCTGCACACCGGCCGCAGCCGCAATGAACAGATTGCCACTGATCTACGCCTGTACGTACGAGGTCAAATCAGACTGGTGACCGAATCTCTAGCGGCATGGGCTGACGCGCTGGTTGAGCAGGCCCGTGCCGCATGCGACTCGGTAATGCCCAGCTACACGCACATGCAGCGGGCTGAGCCGGTGCTTGTGGCGCATTGGCTACTCGCTTACGTTGAGATGGCGCTACGCGATGCCGGGCGACTCCGCGATTGCGAGGCAAGGCTCAACTATTGCCCACTAGGCTCGGGCGCGGTAGCCGGGGCAACGATTGCGCTGAACCGCAGTCTTGCTGCGCATGAACTGGGTTTCAACGCGCCCACGGCAAACTCTATTGACGCTACCAGCGATCGTGATTTTGTTTTGGAATATCTGCAAGCGCTCACTTTTGTCGGCCTGCATCTGAGTCGTTTTGCGGAAGAAATCACGCTTTTCGCCACAGCAGAGTTTGGCTTTGTCACTCTTCCCGAAGCTTTTTCGACAGGCTCCAGCGCGATGCCGCAGAAGAAAAACCCTGACTTTACCGAGCTTATTCGCAGCAAGGTCGGCCGCATTCACGGCGCCGCCGAAGCTGTGACACTGCAACTCAAAGGTTTGCCTCTGGCCTACAACAAAGATTTGCAAGAGACACAGGAACCGGTTTTTTCCGTTGACTTTGTGCCGCAAATGATCAGGCTAGTTGCCCGATTTACCACAGTGCTTCAATTCAATCGCGAGCAAATGCATGAAGCGGCGCAGACAGGCTATCTGAATGCCATGGCCGCGGCCACTTATCTGGTTCACAAAGGCGTTCCCTTCCGCACAGCGCACGAGAAGATCGGTCATGCAGTACGCTTTGCGATTGAGAAAAGTGTCGAACTCAACGCACTTACTCTTGATGAGCTTCGCCAGTTCGCCGCAGAATTTGACAGAGATTTCTTCGCCGCAGTCACGCTTGCAGCCACGCTCGACTGTCACAACGTGACGGGAGGAACCGCGCGCGAGCGCGTCCGCGAGGCGCTGGCCGCAGCCTCTGAACGCATCAAAGCTCTAAGCGCGCACACCAGCAGCCAGGAGGCCGTTCATGCTGGTTCGTAAAGCCCAGATGACAGACGCCACCAACGTCAGCGATCTCGTCAATTCGCTCTCGGTCGACGGCACTTTGCTCAGGCGCTCCTTCGCAGAAGTGTGCGAAAACATCCGCGACTTCACGGTCGCTCTCTCCGATGGCGGCGTCTTCCTGGGGTGTGGTGCACTACACTTCTATGGGCCGCACCTGTGTGAAGTGCGCTCAATTGTGGTCAAACCCGCAGCCAAGAGCCAGGGAGCGGGCGGACGCATTCTCACGGCACTCATCGAGGAGGCAGAAGAGCACGGCATTCAATCCGTCTGCCTTTTCACGCGCATCCCCGACTTCTTTTTCAAATACGGTTTCCGTACCGTCGAAGACAAGTCTGAGCTGCCCGACAAAATCTTCAAGGATTGCCAGAACTGCCCACGCTTGCACCGTTGCGACGAGGTCGCCATGGTCCGCGGACGCATTCCACGCATCTCGATTCTGGGGCCTCGCGAAGAAGCGCAGCAGTTAGTCAAGTTTTCCGGTTGACTTCAACTGATTGAGCGTCGCTGCTGCCACAACAACCTGGCCATAACTCAGCCCTCCGTCTCCTGGGCTGACCTGAACGTGCTGAAAGACTTCGAAGCCAACTGCCTCTAACTTCGTCCGCAGCAATCGCGCGAGTCTCCTGTTATGCATGCAGCCGCCGCTCAGCGCCACCTGACTAACTCCGGTCGCCGCGCGCGCCATTACCACAGCTTGCACAAAACCCGCAGCCACGCCGGCATGGAACCGCGCCGCAATCCGCGCCTTGCTGACACCACTGCGCAAGTCTTTGACTAACTCATGCCATAACGGAGCGGCGCTAATTCGCATCGGCTCGCGCGCGGTCCAATCGCCACCAAGAAACTTCATCAAATATCCGGGCTCATCGTCCAACTC
>JBAPYY010000566.1:0-10864 GCA_049284975.1 Occallatibacter sp. | reverse complement strand
TGACCGGATAGATCATCTTATGTGCATCCTGCAAAAGAGGGAAGGCATTGGCGTCGCCTTTGTAGGCCGACAACGTGTCCAGCGGAACTCTGAAGACCTTCAGCGGATCGCCCAGCTGCGCGCTCTTTACCTGATCCACTGAACTGAATCCCAACCCTTGATAGTTCTCCGTCATCACCAGCGACTGCATTGTCTTCAAACCGGTCTGCGCAGCATCCTGGCTGGACGCGCTAGCAGGCGGGTCGCCGGAAAGATTCGCCTGCGAAGCCGGAAACATTCTTCCTTTGCACCCTGAAACCAGCACCGCAACCGATAACAGCAACATCGCTCCATGGATTCTCATATTAGCTTCCTCCCGTATAAGTGATGTTGTAAAAATCGTTCCAGTGGGTATGGTCGCTGCCGCTCACGTAATTGGCGTAAGTCATAATCGTCTCAGTACCGCCAGTTAACGTGTTCAAGTTAGTGAACGGCTCCGGATCGTTGACATCCACATACTGCACATTGTTTACAGTCAGGTAGCCCTTGACCACCATCATGTGCCCGCCGCCGCCGTTCCAGTGCCAGGAGAAAGCAAACGGCTTGTTGGCGCAGAAAATCTGGCCCTGCACCTCGACCCATGTCAGTGCCGCATTGCTGGTCTGACTGGCCGTAAATCCGTACTTGGTATACTCCGGCCACCCTCCGTTGTTGCACGACCCACCATTGTCCCGGCAGCAAGTGCTCAAGCCGAATTCGTTATTGGCTTCGGTACACTGACTCACGTCGTGGCCGAAGTACTTCATGGTCATTTCACCGCTTGCCGCCCAGCACCAGTTCGAGTCTTGCTGGGGCAGTGTAGGCACATTTACTGTAGCTACCAGCGGAGGATTGCAGCACCCCGCCAGAAGAAGCAGAGGAAAGGCAAGGACGCCTTTCTCGAACATTCTCATAGGACGACCTCGATTCTTGGATTGATTCGAACCTGGCCGAATTTGTCCGGTTGAGTTCTACCGGCCAAAGGGGAAGGCCAGAGAATGCACAATATATACTCCAGAAATACTTAAGCACGCTATCTTTTTTTCAAATATTTATGAGTCGGCTTGAGAGGAATGGACATGGGTGTTCCTGTTCTTTTCTATGGCTGGAAACGCAATGCGCGTATCCTGGCGCGGCAAGGGTCAAATCGGGGTATAATTCGCCGTAGCCGGGATGCAAGAGGTTTATTCTGGCTCTTCCCCCGGTGAGTTAAGATCCCTGCGCCAATCGACGCGGCAAGAGTGGGCGTTGCTGCTCAGCAGCTGTTGCGGATTCGCGCGAAATGTTTTAGTGAAGAGGGGCGTCCGATGGCTTACACCAGGCAATTCACTTGCGATCAGTGTGGTATTCACAAGAAGCTTGTGAACAAATGGTTCCTTGTTGAAGCTTCAGGTGCTTGTATTACTATATTGGCCTTTGATAACGACAAGGCCCAACATGGTCACTTTGCGACACTATGCGGCGAGAATTGTCTGCAGAAGTACCTATCGGAAAAACTGGTTTTGTTACATACCCCGCCGCAGGCGCTAGTCTCTCGTGAAACGCCGCTCGCGCCGGGAGGCGTGGGAGCGCCGGGCAGAAAATAGACCCACGTATACGGGCGAGGGCGCTGGACAACTGATGCCCAGCCTCGCTTCTAAGACTCGGAATAGAAAAAGACACTCATCGGGCACTTGATGATACGGAGCAGCCAGTTTCTCTGGAGACCGTTGATAGCAGATAATGATTTCATGGCAAGTGAATTGATTTCGGTTGAGGATATTCGCGCGGCGGCCAAGCGCATTGCACACATCGCCGTGAGGACTCCGCTGGTTGAGGCCGCATTCCCCGGTCTTTCAGGTTACGGGACTGAAAAGAAAATCTGGCTCAAGGCCGAGAGTCTTCAGCCGGTGGGCGCGTTTAAGATGCGCGGCGCGGCCAACAAGATTCTTCAACTGACGGCGGAAGAGATTGCGCGCGGAGTCATTACTTATTCAAGTGGCAACCACGCCCAGGCCGTGGCCTACGCGGCACGCGCTGTGGGGGCCAAGGCAGTTATCGTGATGCCCTCGAACGCGCCGGCAATCAAGCGCGCGGGAACACTTGCTCTGGGGGCTGAGGTTGTGGATGTGGGGGTTGCTTCGAGCGACAGGCTGGCTATGGCCGAAAAGCTGGTGCGCGAGCACGGCTACGTGATTGTGCCGCCGTATGACGACGAACAGATCATCGCCGGGCAGGCGACCTGCGGCCTGGAGATTGCCGAAGAGATGCCCGATGTGGACCTGGTGCTTTCGCCGGTTTCGGGCGGCGGCCTGTTGAGCGGAATTGCCGCGGCGGTGAAGCAGTTGCTGCCGAGAGCGAAGGTATTCGGAGTGGAGCCTGAGCTGGCCGGCGACACCGCGGAAAGCTTTCGCACTGGCAAAATCGTCACCTGGGGCGCCGAACTGACCAGCCGGACGATAGCCGACGGCCTGCGCACGCAGAGCGTGGGAGTGCGCAACTTTGCCCACATTCAGGCCTTCGTGGACGGCATTGTCACCGTGACCGAGGCCGAAATTCGGGCCGCCATGCGGGCGATTGTGGCCGCGACACGCCTGGTTCCCGAGCCAAGTGGAGCGGTGGCGGCGGCGGCGTTGCTCTTTCACGCGGCTGAGTTGCCAGCTTACCGAAAGGCAGTGGCAGTGGTGAGCGGCGGAAATGTTGCGCCGGAGATGCTGGCTGAGATACTTATGGAGAGTTGAGATTCGAGGGCAACGGAACGAAGGTTCTCTGAATAATCCGCTTTGCCTCAGCGGCTAAAGCCTGCACGAATTCTTTGGGTTTATGTACGGGCTGAAGCCCGTACCCTTCACTGATCTGGTCTCTACGCAGCTTGAATAGCATCCCGGAGGTTTCTTGAACGTATATATTCAGTCCGTTTTGCTCGGCATTGTGGAGGGCTTGACCGAGTTTCTGCCGGTCAGCTCAACGGCGCACCTGCGCATTACCGAAGCGCTGATGAAGATTCCGCTGGATGACGCCTACTGGAAGATGTACACCATTGTCATTCAGCTGGGCGCGATTCTGGCGCTGCTTCTGCTGTTCCTGAGCCGGATTGTCGATTTCATCCGCACCTTTCCCAAGGGCGAAAACGGCGAGCGCACGTGGCTGAATCATCCCATCTCGCTCACGTTTATCGCCTTTGCCTGCACCTCGGTGCCTGCGCTCGCGCTGCATAAGTGGAGCGAGAAGAACCTTGGCAGCCTGAATGTGATTGCCTGGGCGATGCTCATCGGCGGCGTGGCGATGTGGATCATCGATGCGTGGAGCGAGCGCCGCGCGGCCACTACTACGCACGTGGAAGAGATGAGCCTGCCACAGGCCATTTGGATTGGCCTTTGCCAGACGCTGTCAGCAATTTTTCCCGGCACGTCGCGTTCCATGTCCACCATCGCCGCCGGGCAGTTGGTGGGCATGGACCGGCCATCCGCTCTGGAATTCAGTTTCCTGCTTTCGATTCCTACCATGATTGCCGCGACGGTATGGGACCTGAAAAAAGAGGTTTTTCCCAGCATCGGCGCTGCGCACGTGGTGATGACCACCGACAACTGGATTGTGCTTGCCATCGGCTTCGTCGTCTCCTTCATCGTGGCTTGGGGCGTGGTGGAGTGGTTTCTGCACTGGGTTCGCAAGCACGGATTTACCGTCTTCGCCATCTATCGCATTCTGCTGGGGAGCGCGTTGCTGCTCTGGGGAGCAAAATATATCGGCGGCTAGCGGCGATCACGCTGCTCGAAAGGCAAATCTATGGCTTGTGTTTACGTTCTACGACAGGACGCCGAAGACATCTTCAAGATAGGACGAACGAAAGGAAGCGTAACGGCAACGATTGAGCAATTGTCTCGCGGGAATCCTTGCAGACTGACTGAGCTTGCCCGAATTGAAACCGAGGATGATGTTGCGTGCGAGACGTTCCTCCATCAGCGTCTGCGTTCAAGGCGCGTTGTTCAAGGCGGTGGAAGGGAATTCTTTCGGATCTCCCCCCAAGAACTTAACGAGGCCATTCGAGATGCCAAGGAATTTGTGTCGGAATATCTCAGTGTCAAGAGTCGAGCTGAAGAAATGTCAGAATTGGAAACTGACGCACAATTTAGCCCAGTGAAACCTACGCGAGAGGACCTCGACATTTATACAAAGCTTCTCAACGTGCGAGAGTCCCAGGACAGGCTGAAGGTACAGAGGGACTTCTTCGAATCTAAACTCAAGCTGAGCATAGGCCGAGCCTGTTCCCTCGAAGGAGTCGCGACATGGAAGGGCCAATGGAATCATCGCTTCGATGTTTCTGCTTTCCGGGAAGCGGAAGTGGACTTGTATGCCGAATTGTACCGCCGCTTTGGGGCTGATTCGTATTCGCGACGTTTTCTTATCCAGCGATTTGAATGAGTTGATCCTCTGCGGATTTGGAAAATCCTCGTTCCCGCAAAGTTCGTTCCCGCCGGGGGTCCACAGCGAGGTTCCTCCCGCCTTGTTTTGCGGAAATTCTGGCCCTCCGGCGGGGATAATAAAGACTGCTCTGGGACTCTTCGACCGCTCCACCGGCACGCTCGCGGCAGCTTTCCAGAGCGGCCATCGAGACGGAGCGCCCTTGCCATGAAGCCCATTCGCATTGTTTTAGCGCCAACGCGCAGCCGGCCCTGGAATATTCTGCTGGGGTTGGTGCTGGTATTGGCCGCGCTGCTCGTCTTCCTCGCGCTGGCAACCTACCAACCCTCTGACCCATCGCTGAACACGGCCTCCGGCGCGACCGGACCCCGCGCCGTGCACAATTGGATTGGCCTCTTTGGCGCGTACCTTGGCGACCTGTTGCTGCAAGTTCTTGGGATTACAGCGTTTTTTCTGCCGTTGTGGCTGGGCGGACTGGGCTGGACATGGATGCGGTCGCGTTCAGGCGGTTCGGCGTGGCTGCGTTGGATGGGCACTGTGCTGGCATTGGTGTTTCTTCCCGCAGTATTGGGGCTGCTACCGTGGCGTTGGCTGTGGCTGGGCAAGATTCCGGTGGGCGGCACGGTGGGCATGCTCATGGAAGATCTGCTGGTGCGCTACCTGAACATTCAGGGTGCATGGCTGGTGGCAGGCGTGCTGGCTGCCGCGGGAGTCTGCTTTGCTTCGGCCGTGAGTTTCTGGGCTATCAAAGAAGCCGTCGAAAACCGTTGGCGCAACCTCGTCTCACTGCATGAACGCTGGCGCAACTGGCGCGAGGAGCGCGCCGAGCGTAAAGAAGAGCAAATCGCCGAACACGAATTCCAACTTGAGAGGGAAGGCCGCGAAGAGTCAGGCCCGCAACTCGTCCCGCCGCAAGCAATTCCTGCGCAGCTTATTACCATGCCAGATGTGGATTTACCCGAGGAGCGTCCTGGCTTCTTTGCACGTCTCTTCCGCCGCAAGCGCGTGACCGAGACCGACCCGCAAGATATTCCAGCCTTTCAACGCGCGGCAATCCAGCCTGCGGGAGACGAAGATGCGATCGCTGGTCCAGCGCAACGGAAGAGTGTCCGACTCAGCATTTGGGAGCGTGCCGACGGGGAACCCGCGCCTGCCGCTGCTGAAGCGATTCCGGTAACGACACAAGCGGCAGCGGCAATACCAGCAGCGCCCGCAGGACTTCAAGCTGTGGAAGCAAGTTTAGGAGTAAATCGGTTTGGGCAGTCCGCCGCACAGACCGATTTTGAACCGGCAGCCCACGCGCGGCCAGCCGATGAAATCGCAATTCATTTACGCGCCGACGCTGAGACCCACGCGGCTACCGTTGCGCCCAAGAGCGTGAGCGGTTTCAAGCTGCCGTCCAGCACACTGCTGAACGCCGGCGATGGACCGCAGGACGTCCGCGAAGACGAGTTGCGCGAAGAGGCCCGTGTGCTGGTGGAGAAATGCGCCGAGTTTGACGTGCGCGGCCAGGTGGTGCAGATCAATCCCGGACCTATGGTTACCACCTACGAGTTCAAGCCCGAGGCGGGTATCAAGTATTCGCGCGTCACCGGCCTCGCCGATGATCTTTGTCTTGCGATGCGCGCTGAGAGCATTCTCATCGAGCGCATGGCCGGCAAGAATACAGTCGGCATTCAAGTTCCCAACCATCGCCGCGAAACCATTCATTTGCGTGATTGCCTTGAGGCGGAAGTCTTTCACAAGGCCAAATCGCGGTTGACCATCGCCATGGGCAAGGACATCAATGGCCGCATTATCACCGCCGATCTGGCGGGCATGCCCCACGTTCTTATCGCAGGCAGCACAGGTTCCGGTAAATCAGTGGCCATCAACGCCATGATCATGAGCCTGCTGTATCGCACCACGCCTGCGCAGGTGCGGCTTATTCTGGTAGACCCGAAGCGCGTGGAACTCGGCATGTACGAGGGTGTTCCGCATTTGTTCACGCCTATCATCACCGAACCCAAGCTGGCCGCCAACGCCCTGCGCAACGCCGTTCGCGAAATGGAGCGCCGGCTCAAGCTGCTTGCTTCGCGCAGCGTGCGCAATATCGACCAATACAACAAGCTCTTCGAGGGCGTCATGCCATCGCTCTTCGACGAGGGCGAAGAGGAGCAGCCTCTGCCTTACATCGTCATCATCATCGACGAGCTGGCCGACTTGATGATGCTTGACCGCGCCAACGTTGAGGAATCCATCACGCGCCTGGCGCAGATGGCGCGCGCTGTGGGCATTCATCTGATACTGGCTACGCAACGGCCCAGCGTGGACGTGATTACCGGACTTATCAAGGCCAACATTCCCACGCGCATCAGCTTCCGCCTGGCCACCAAGGTGGATTCGCGCACGATTCTCGACACCAACGGAGCTGAGGCGCTGCTGGGCCGCGGCGATATGCTTTTTCTGCCGCCGGGCACCAGCCGCCTGATGCGTCTGCACGCGCCGCTGGTCACCGAGAAAGAAACCGCGGCGGTGGTTGAGTTCTGGAAAGAGCAGGGCATGGCTGAATACGTCGAAGGCTTCCTCGAATCGCCCAAAGACGAGCGGCCCAGCGTGGACGGCTCGAACCCCGACCCCGATGAAAATGATCCTCTCTTCGACGACGCGGTGCGCCTGGTTTTTGAATTCGGCAGGGCTTCGACTTCCCTCTTGCAGCGGCGTCTCCGCATCGGCTATGGCCGCGCCGCGCATTTGATTGACCTGATGGAGCGCGATGGATTGGTAGGACCCGCCGATGGCTCGCGCCCGCGCGAGTTGCTCAAAGCGCCGGGATGGCTGCATGAGGTTTCTGCCACGGCAAACGATTGACGCAAGGACGGCGACCTCGCGTCGTAGCAACCACGAAATCGGTGTGCGAAAAATCCTGCGATATTTGCATATCGGCCAGGGAATGAGAACGTGCGGCAAATAGTTCAAAGTATGGTGGAGACAGGTCAAAGGTGGATGGACAGGTGTCGGCGCAATTGTTTTGGAGGGCTCTCAATGAGGCGGACAACGCAAGGACGTAATAATTCGTCCCACTTTTCCACCACGAACTCTCGCATTTTCGCCGAAAACGTTCTTTTAACTTTGTAACCTATCCCTTGGGCGATAGAATTATAGCGATTTTAGTTTGAAAAAGAAGATTCCGAGGAAAATTTCGGTCCCGCTCAAAACCGCCTACTTCTGAACATTTTTAAAGGAGGGTCATGATGTATTTTACCGTGAATGATTCAACCCCTATTCTGGCTCCGAGTGAGAAACAGAGTGACAGAATTCACCGTCGTCAATGGTCACTTTGGGTCGCCTTCGCCATCACACTTTTACTTCCCCAGGTCCTTTGCGGCCAGGCCACTGGAAGTTTCTCCGGAAATGTTATCGATAAATCCGGATCGTCGATTCCTGCCGCAACTGTGACGGTCACTTCCACAGCAACTGGCTTGGTCCGAAACGTGAAAACAGATGATGCAGGGCATTATCTGGTTCCGTTGCTTCCCGTTGGCATATACACCGTGCGAGTAGACGCGGCGAATTTCAGAAGCGCTGAAGCAAGAGACTTGCGACTGCAGGTTGACGAAGCCAGAGAACTGGCCTTTACGCTCGTGCCCGCAACCGTGGTGACTAATGTCGCAGTTTCCGCTGAAGCGATCACCGTCGAGACGGCCAGTCCTTCTCTCGGCCAGGTAATCACATCGCAGGAGGTGACGGACCTGCCTCTCAATGGCCGCGATTTCGTTCAACTGGCCACGCTCACGGCCGGCGCTACGGCAGAGACGAATCCGAACAGCTTTTTCACCGCCGGCTCAGACAGCGAAGTGGCCGCGCGCGGTTCCTTCTCCCTGTCGGTCGGCGGCTCCCGTCCCAACAGCACCGATTGGATACTGGATGGCATCGACAATAACGAACTGACCGCCGGCGGCATCGGCATTTATTCTTCGATCGATGATATTCAGGAATTCAAGGTTTTAACCTACACCTACTCCGCCGAATACGGCTCCCGCGCAGGCCCCACTGTGCTGGTCAGCACAAAATCCGGAACCAACAACATTCACGGTTCTCTCTTCGAGTTTGTGCGCAATACCGATCTCGATGCCAAGAGCTACTTCGCCACCTCCGTGGAAAAGTTCAACCTGAATCAGTTTGGCGGCTCCGTCGGCGGACCGATTCGCAAGAACAAGACCTTCTTCTTCATTGATGGCGAACAAAAATACCAGCGCCACGCTCTTACCTTCACAGGTCTGGTTCCCTCGCTGGCCATGCGCACCGGCGATTTCTCCGCCGACCCTTATGGCAACGTTCTTCCCGGTCTGCAGATTGCCAACCCCAACATGATTGGCGCGTCCACAAGCACGAGTGTCTATCCTAATGTTTATTTCCAGTGCGATGGTTCGGGGAATCCTCTACCGGCCGCCAGCTCTGGATTACAGGCCCAAGGCACACCCTGCAACAAGATTCCAGCCAGCCTGATTGACCCCATTGGGCAGAAGATGCTGAACATTTATCCCACGAATCTTGTCAACGCCGGCAACGCCGCCTCCGGCTACAACTATGTCAACGAGCCAGTACGGAGCCTGAACGATACCAAGTTCGATGCCCGCCTGGACCACACGCTCTCCGGCAAGGACAATCTCTTCGGCCGTTTCAGCTACGAACAAGCCTTCTCATTCGTGCCCGGCGGCGCACCCGGACTTGCCGAAGCAAACGCCTTCGGCAGCAATGAGACCATCATCAACCACGCGCGCAACATCGCCGTCGGCGAAACCCATGTCTTCTCCGCCAATATGGTCAACCAGGCCTCACTTGGTTACAACCGCATCTTCGACTACATAGCTTCGACGGGTAACTACACCTGCGATTCGGCAATCCTGGGGATTCCGGGCGCCGATCTGGGCTGCACCGGGATTGGCTCCAGCAGCACCCCCAACTCCACTGCTCCATATAGCGAAGGCCTGGTTTCCACTGAATTCACTAGCGGCTACTGGGCTCTCGGTGATCGCGGCTACTCTCCCTTCCAGGGTGGAACGGACATCTACTCGTTCAAAGACGATCTGGACCTGATTCGCGGGAAGCATGAAATTCACGCAGGCCTCGATCTCCGTGCCAATCAGATGAACGTCGGCACAGCAGCCTTTGGATCTGGCTTCTGGCTCACCGGTACATTAGGAAACTTCACCGGACAAGGTACCGCCCCCGGCAATCCTGAGGCGGACATGCTGATGGGAATTGTCGGTGGGGCCATTCACGACCAGACATACAACGGCGCCACCACTGGCCGCCGCTGGGACATTTACCGGCCCTTCGTCGAGGACGATTGGCGCGTTACTCCATCGCTCACCCTCAATCTCGGCCTGGCCTGGGACTTGACCACTCCCATCACCGAAGTCCATGACCGCATGGCGGACTATATCCCCACATTAACGGGAGGAACGTTGCTGATTGCGGGCAAGAACGGCGTGAGCAGATCGGCGGGCATCAACATGTTCAAGGACGCATACGAGCCCCGTGTTGGCCTCGCCTGGAAGGTGCGCGGAAGCGACAAGACAGTCCTTCGTCTCGGCTTTGGCATCTATCACGATTCGTCCTGGAACCAGGGCGCGCAGGGCCTCTGGCAAAATCCGCCCAACCTCGGCGAGTCCGATACATTCAACGGTGGCTGCCCCTATGCGACTTCATACTGCGCCGTCACACTTGGGCAATTTGGCGCGCCGTACAACCCCGCTACCACCTCAGGAGGCTTTCCTCTCCTCCCCACGCCGCAAGATGTGACCAGTTTCACCGGTACCTACGTCTACCAGCCGACCAACTTCCAGCCAGGCAGGGTTCACCAATATAACGCGAACGTCGAACGTCAGTTGCCGGGAAATCTTCTGCTCACCGCCGGCTACGCCGGTTCGGTCGGCGGCCATATTCTCGTAATTGGCAACGGAATGAACGTCAACAGCCCCACGGCTTGCGGAACATCCGGCTACACTATCGGTTGCCTGCCCGGCGGCGCTCCCTACTCGTATACCAACACCTTTACCTTTTACAACGACGACCAAAACTACAACAGCCTCCTGCTCTACGGCGATGTGGGCAAGACGCACTACAACTCGGCGCAGCTCAAAGCAGAGACCAAGGCGCCAAAGTATGGCCTTTACGCGCTGGTCGCTTACACCTATTCCCGCACCTACGACAACGGTCTGTCGGACGGCTTGGGTTCAGAGTTGAGCGCACCGTTTTTCCCGCTGCCCAACTGGCAGAATCTCGACTGGGCCCTGTCGCAGATCAATCTCGATCAAAGCTTCACCGGCAGTGTCATTTACGATCTGCCTTTCGGCCACGGGAAGCAGTTTGGCGCCGGTTGGAATGACACGACCAACGCCATTCTCGGCGGTTTCCAACTCACGCTGATCGAAAGAATCTCTTCCGGTTTCCCCGTGCC
>JBAPYY010000565.1:0-9382 GCA_049284975.1 Occallatibacter sp. | reverse complement strand
ATACCGAGCAGGCCACAGCCCTGATCGCCACTCGATTTGACCAGCTTCTCTACGCTCTTTCCGAGTTCCGCCTCGATATCCTCTCTCGCGGCGGCGAACTCCAAAACCTCGCCCGAGCCTATGAGTTTCCTCGCGACCTGCGCAAGCTGCGCGCCGGCATCATTTCGTTTCTCGCCGAGGTTGCGCGGCCCAGTCAAATCGGCATCAACCCATTCCTGCGCGGTTTCTTCTTCGCCGGCATGCGCGCACACCTCGTCGAAGACATCCTCGATGTTGGCCCCACCCAACCGCTCGCCGACGCTCCCGTCAACGCCGGGGCAACCCGCATTTTTTCGCTCGCCGCCGCCCAAGCTCAGCAGCCGCCCGCGCCTCAACCCAGACGAGGCGGCACACGCAAGGTTCCTCAGTGGGTCTTTCTTCCGCACTTGTTTTCGCGGATCCTCCTCGCTGACAAGTCCGCTCTTGAAACCAGCCGCGCAAGCACCAGAACGAGCTATCTCAAGCGCGCGCTCCTGGCTGGCACCTGCGTGGTTATCCTGGTCCTGCTGACGCTGACAACCGCCTCGTTCTTCAACAATCACTCGCTTGAGGGGCGTGTCGACTCCGCAGCCTTCGCGCCGGTCTCCCTGGTCGCTTCGGGAACCTTGGCTTCGCTAGGCGACCTCGAAACCCTCGACAAACTCCGAGCTGTTCTCGATGAACTTGCGCGTTATCGCAAAGATGGGCCGCCCTTCATGTACCGTATGGGTCTCTATCGTGGCAATGCTCTCTACCCCGCTGCCTGCCAGGCTTACTCAAACAAATTCCGCAGTCTCCTGCTGGCACCGGCGCAGGAGAATATTCTCGCCAAACTCCGTGCCCTGCCGGCATCTCCAACTCCCGATGCTGACTACTCCGCTACTTACAGGCCGCTGAAGGCCTACCTGATTTCGACTTCCAACCCCAACCCCGACTCAGCGCAGGATACCGCCGACTTTCTCCCCGCGGCTCTCCTCACCGAGTGGGCAGGCAAAGCAACTCCGGACTCCGGCCTGGCCCATCTCGCGCAGGTACAGTTCGCGTTCTATGCAAGTCTTCTCGCCGAACCATCTTCCTGCATGGCCGGTGCCGGCGGCTATAAAAACGACATCGTCGTCGCCCATGCCCGCGCTTACCTCAATGGTTTCCAGGGATTCCAGCACGTCTACCAAAGCATGCTTGCCGCCGCCAACCATAAGGTTCAGGCCTTCGACTTCAACAGCAAATTCCCCGGCTCCGCGCAATATATTTTCGACAACTATTCAGTGCAGGGCGCATTCAGCAAAGACGGTTTTGCTTTCATGCAGGATGCAATCCTGCATCCTGACCCTTATTTCCGTGGAGAAGAATGGGTCCTCGGCCCCTCGTCCGGACCCCAGATCGACCGCGCCGTGCTTTCCACTCAGTTGAAGAGCGCGTACTTTGCCGACTACGTCCAAACCTGGCGAACCTATCTCACCAAGGCGCAATTCGTTCCCTTCCGGAACTTTGCCGACGCCGGAAACAAGCTCAGCGCGCTGGACTCCAATACTTCCGCTATGCTGGAGCTTTTCTCGCTCGTTTCTCTTCACACCGGCGTTGCCGCGCCGGAAATCTCGTCCGCATTCCAGGCGGCCCAGTCCGTGGTTCCACCTTCCAATCCGGACAACCGCTTCCTTGCTTCTTCCAACCAGGCCTACATCCAGTCCTTGCAAGGCATTGAAGCAGCAGTAAAGAATCTCACTCTCAATGCCACCAGCGCCAATGACCCCACCGCCGCTGCGCCCGTGATTCAGGCAGCAGTTACCGCCGAACAAGCTGCCGAAAACCTCCGCAACAGTTTTCTCCCGGACCCCTCCGGCAGCATGGATAAAACCAGCTTCGCTCTCCTCGAAGCCCCCATCCAGTCCGCCAAAAACCTGGCTGCACAGGCGCCTGCGGCAGCCGCTGGCGGCGCGGCCAAAGCCTTCTGCGCGCAGATCGCGCCGTTGCTGGCCAAGTTCCCCTTCAACCCACAGTCCAGCACAGAAGCCTCTTCCGACGAGGTCGCGCAGGTCTTCGCGCCGAGCACGGGTTCTTTTGCTCAGTTTTACAACACCTCGCTGCGTGCGCTCGTGGTCCAGCAGGGCTCTCAGTATGTGGTTGCCCCTGGCTCCGCGGTTCGCATCAATCCCTCGTTCCTCGCTTTTCTCTCCAAAGCCCAGAAGATTTCTTCCGGCCTCTTTCCCAACGGTGGAAACCAGCCCTCGCTTGACTTCACGTTGAATGAGGTAAAGGCCTCCGGCGTCTCCGATGCGGAACTGACCATCGACGGAAAGAAAATCAAATCAGGCGGTCAGTCAGCGACATTTCATTGGGTATCTCAACCATCCAGCAGCATCACTCTCGCCACCAAAAAGAACACCGCGCCTGCCATGTCCGGCCCATGGTCGATCTTCCACTTTGGCTTCTCCGCCCCGCAGGTCTCTCCTAACCGCCTGAAGTTTTTCTTCAGTTTCAACAATCAGACCCCAGAGATTGTCCTGTTTGACGCCTCAGGCCCCGGAGCGACCTTGCTGAACCCCGAATTCATGAAAGACTTCCACTGCGTATCGACTGTAGCTCGCTGAGATTCGACCGGAAACTATGACCGAAGAATTCACAAACGAGCTTTCGGCTCTTCGCATCGCCGTCTCGGCCCTCAGCGATATCGGCTGCGTCCGAACCAACAACGAAGATGCATTCGGTTACGACGAAACATTTGGCGTCTTTGTTGTCTGTGACGGCATGGGAGGGATGGCCAGCGGCGAGGTCGCGAGTTCCCATGCGGTAGCAGCTATCGTGAACAGTTTTGCTGACTCTGCCGCCTCTGGTTCCCCCGTCAGCACCAGGCTTCTGCTTGCCCTCAACACCGCAAATCTCGACGTTTGGGAAAACGCGCAAATTCCCCAAAATAAAGGAATGGGAACCACCGCCGTCGCTGCCACGCGCGACGGAAACAATCTCATCATCGGCAACGTCGGCGACAGTCGCGCCTATATCGTCCAGGACGGCCAGTGCATTCAGCTCACCGTCGATCATTCATATGTCAATGAACTCATTCGCAACGGCACATTGACCATCGAGGATGCGCAAAACGCTGATTTCCAGGGCATGGAGTCCATCATTACGCGAGCAGTCGGCGTGGCTGCCGAGGTTCAGCCTGACTTTTTTTCGGTCGATCTCAAGCCCGGCACGGCCGTCCTTTTGGCCACAGACGGCCTCACGCGCTACTTTCTGCCGGACGAAATCGCTGCCATCCTGAGCGCTGCGCCCTTCGAGTCTGCCTGCGCCAGCCTGGTTGACTTGGCCAAGGAGCGCGGCGGCCAGGACAACATCACCTGCATCCTTCTGCTAGCTCTGCCTGCTTGATCTCTTCGAACTCTCTTGCCATCAATCCCAAGCGAATCGAGCCGGGTGAGATTGAGGTAATTTGGGCAACCCGGACGTTCTGCGCCCGGATTTTCTGTTTTGAAGGCGCGATCCACTGTTACAGTTGAGCACCCTGATATTTCTTGCGCCGTGTGTATTTGTCATGCTACAGTCCGCTTGAAACTGGGGGACCAAACAGGACTCAATCAAGAGTTCCAGCACCGGGAAGCACTAAGACTCAGGAAATTCGGGTGGAATCGAATCTCCCGGGTTCAAACCTGTGCAGAGGTTTCCTGGCGCCAACCGGCGTAGAGTCGCGGGGAATTTGCTCTCAGATCAGAGACTCCGAGTCGAACTCAAGAGGGACAGTCCGTCTAGAGAAGGATCTAAAAGACCAAGCCGCACTTGATCGCAAATAGGTGAATACGATGCGCTACCCGTTGACAGTGATGAAGATACGCCCCTTTCAGTTCGGGAAATACGACCCTATAAGTAACACATTCGGAAAGGTGAGAGTGCATCACACGCGTTCACACCAAGGTTGGGATTTGCTAGCGAAGCCGGGTACCGACGTTTACGCAATTGCCGATGGGGAATTAACCAAATATTTCAGCGCTTCTTACGGGAATACGGCGACCCTCAAATTCGTTTACAACGGACATACCTACTATGCCTTTTATGCACACCTAAGCATCGTTCTGATGGCGAATATGTCTGTGAAGGAGGGAAGCGTCATCGGCAGGACCGGGATGACGGGCAACGCTCGGACAATTCCCGTTTCCGAGGCTCACCTTCACTTTGAGATTAGAACCGTGGCACTTCCGGGGCCGCACTCCGGCATTCATGGCCGCATAGATCCTGGGCAAGTCCTGGGTTTCGCAGTCTACAGTTGTTCCGTTTGATTTGATCTCATCTTTAGCGTCATCGCACCGCGCGACTCCAAGTCCGCCACCTTGTATGGTTGGGCAGGCAGGAAATTTATCGTCTGTTGAAAAATAGATTTGGCAACGAGCGCAACATTCCGCAGGCCGCTGTGTTTGCGCTGATTATTGGGGATTGAAGAAGCGCAACTTTCGCAAAATTTCCTTGACAGTCGCTTAGACCACGCGGTATTTTTCGGGTTTAGCAGTCCGTTTCCCCAACAACCATTAGAGGTGAGTGGCATATGACTCAAGTGCAGAGGCTATGCGCAGTCGTGTTCGTCACTGCGGCGGCGATTAATTGCGCCGGGATGCAAGCCCAGGCGGGCGACTCGATTGCACAGATTCAAGCTAAGCTCGTCTCTCAACTCAAGTTAACGAAACCAACGGCCGACCGCTCGGATATCGTCACCGCCGGCGATGTTGTTGTTTTGCAAAAAGATGGACTGACGATGTGCAGCACGGCATCGTCCTACGCATTTTCAAACACTTACGCGAACGGGGTCCTGAGTGCGAACTACAACAACCGCGCCAAGGACGCAGCCAAGTCGTATGCGAAGGCATTTGGCCTGAGCAGGTTAGGGTTGGGCGGCGGTGCTAGCGTGACCGATGCTGCGAATAACGGATGCGCCTCCAGAAAATTCGTTGCGGGAGAGAAGTTCTGGATTACAGGGATCGTGGCTCAAAAGGACGGAATTCTGGTCAGCACTTTCAGCGATCCTTTCGGTGACAATCGCTACTACGGCGAGATCAAATTTCCGTTTGCCAAAGGCGCCGTGCCGCCGGTCGATGAATTTGTGAAGACGTTTGCGGAGGTCATCACGGTTCAACCCCCGGACGACAGCGGCAACCAGGGTAACCAGGGCGATCAGGGCGGTCAAAGTAACCAGGCGGCTGCTGCGCCAGCGCCTGCACCGGCGCCTGCACCGGCCGCGGCGCCAATGCCTATGATCGCACCACCGCCTCCGCCGGCCGATGCTCCTCCACCGACGATTGCCCTGGGGCAGACTAAGAGCCAGGTGACCACGGCATTTGGGCAGCCGGTGAGAATGGCGAAGCTCGGAGTGAAGGAAATTTATTACTACAAAGATATGAAGGTGACCTTCACTAATGGAAAGGTCAGCAATGTTGAGTAGCGCGCTAGCGCCGCTCAGCCAGCTTGCATAACAGCTTAACGCTTCGCGAATGAAGCGCAGGACGAAAGGTCGAAAGGGAAAAGAGAATCCAATGACGATGCCAGTTCTGTTGAAGACCTTGAGAAGCATCTCCGTTGTCGCAGTTGTTGCCGCGTTCCTGGGAATGAGCAGCGTGGCTATAGCAGCCGGTAACAATAAGTCGGCACCGGCACCCAAGCCAGCCGCACACCCGTCGGGAGGAGGCTCGCACACCAATACGGGCGGAGCCGGTCATACCACAACCACCGGCTCTCATACGACCACGACAACCGGTTCACACACCACGACCACGACAACCGGTTCGCATACGACCACGACAACCAGTTCGCATACGACCACGACTGGCACGCACACGACTACCACGGGTGGCGGAGCCGGACACACCAACGCGGGCGGCGCGGCCGGACACACTACCACCGCCAGCCACTCAGCGATCCACGGCGGAGCCGCACCCAAGGGAAGCAATGAACACGTCACAAAAAGCGGCAGCGCCGTGCGAACCCGGTCCAACGGCAGGGTGAGCGATGTGCATGATGCCAGGCGAGGGATGGACGTCCATAACAACATGGGCGGCGGACGGAGGGTCTCGGTCCAACGCCGCGATGGCAGCCGCATGGTTTCCGAGCGCGGGCGTCGGGGCTATGTGGAACGTGGCTACCATTACCACGGCCACGATTTTGGCCGCCGGGCATACTACTACCATGGCCATGAATATAACCGGTACTATCGCGGCTACGGCTACCGCGGGTTGTCCCTAAGCGTTTATGCTCCGGGCTTCTACTTTGCCCCTGGCTTTTACGGATGGGCGTACAATCCGTGGGCGGTGCCGATTGCCTTCGGATGGGGATGGGCAGGCAATCCCTGGTATGGACACTTCGGCTACTATTTTGCGCCGTATCCGGTATACGCATCCGCTGCGTTCTGGTTGACCGACTATATCATCTCGCAGGATTTGGAGGCTGCTTACGCGGCGAATCAGGCAGCAGGCGAGGAGTCCGGTGACCCTTCAGGCGCCGGAGGCGGACAGCCGGTACTTACTCCTGATGTGAAAGCGTTGATCGCCGACGAAGTGAAAAACCAGCTGGCGCTGGAAAATTCCGAGGCGCAGCAAACCGCTCAGCAACAGGATGTGGACCCCGGCTCTAGCGGAATTGCACGTCTACTGAGCGACGGCCGTCCGCATGTATTTGTGGCTGGTGGCAATTTAGACGTGACGGATACAGCCGGGCAGGAATGTGTGGTCAGCGACGGCGACACGCTGCAACTGAGGACCGCGCCTCCATCAGACGCAACCACTGCGGATCTCGTGGTTCTGTCCAGCAAGGGCAAGCCAGAGTGCCAGATATCCCTCACTGTTCAGGTGCAGTTGACCGACTTGCAGGAGATGCAGAACCATATGCGCGAGACCATCGACCAGGGTCTCCAGGATCTGCAGGCAAAGCAAGGCAAGGATGGATTGCCTCCGGCTCCGCCTTCAGCTCAAGCCAAGCCATCTGAGCCCGAATATGCCCAGCTTGCGCCCCCGGCCAGTCCGCAGGACGCGGCCGATTTGCAGCAACAGGACCAGCAGGCTGATCAGGCAGTGAAGGATGTGACCGCAGAGGCTGCGCAGGACGGCGGGACTTCCGGCGCAGCTGCCGCAGCTGCGCCACAAGCTGCTCCGGCCGCGCCGGCCTCCGTTGAGCTGGGCCAGAGCTTTGACCAGGTGAAGGCGGCTATGGGTGCGCCGACAAGCGTGGCGAACCTGGGGCCAAAGGTGATCTATAACTACAACGGCATGAAGGTCATCTTCAAAGACGGAAAGGTAACCGACGTGCAGTGACGGGATCAGAACTGACAAGTCCCCGATTTGCCGGTAGCGATTCCCTGTTTCGTTGGTTGCCTAACCCTGAGGCACACAGCGTCGGAACTAGCTTGGATTCAGATGTGAATTGGGTTGGCGGAATTCCTGGGGTGGCAGATCAGCAGCATTTATGCGCCAAATTCCCTTCTATCAGGGAGTTTGGCGCGGATGTGCGATACGAAGCCGGCACAGGATCTGTGGCAAGGAATGCCGACTGCCAGCCAGCAAAGAGCGCCGATTGGTTGGCGGCGAGCCCGGGACATCGACTGAACTCAAAATAATTAGCGATAACGCCTGCCTAAATGGTGTAAGATCATTGGCTGTTACCGGAACCGAATCGAACGCACTGCGAAACATTCGCGTCCCCGGCGTGGTTCGACCAAGTTAAGAGCGAGGTCACTGAGACCTTGCTTGGACTGGGCCGGCAGGCTCGAACTCCGCAAGGCGTACCGCAGTTCCCCTATCTTCCCGCGGACCGGTTCAGTTCCGAACGGCAAGCGGCATCGCACTGTCCCCCACTGTGCAGGTGAGGAGACAGCTATGAAGAACATCCTTGTGACAATCATCTTTCCGACCATTCTCTTATTGAGCCGTCTGGCGGCAGGCCAGGCAGCACCCGGCAGCCGAGATGACCAATTGATTAAAGCAGCCGCGAACGGCAACACGGCAGCTGTGGAGCGACTCCTGCAAAAGGGCGCCAACATCGAAGCCATGGACCGCGATGGCTCGACGGCGCTGGATGCCGCAGCCTGGTGGGGGCGGGCTGACGTTGTGAGACTGCTGCTGGACAAGGGAGCCATGATCGACTCCAAGAATCCCAGCGGCTTGACGGCGCTAATCCTGGCGGTTGAAAACGGCGACATCGACGTCGTCAAGCTACTGCTGGATCAGGGAGCCAAAATTGAGGTTAAGGGTGACCACGACAGTTCGGCGCTCCTCGAAGCGGCCGAGGATGGGAGGACCGAGATTGTGAAATTGCTGCTTAATAAGGGCGTCAATGTCGAGACCAAGGACAACGACGGCGACTCTCCGCTGATCAATGCGGCAATGCAATCCAACACAGAACCTGTGAGGCTGTTATTGGATAAAGGCGCAAACATAGAGGCCAGAGGCTATAGGCGCACAACGGCCCTCATGATGGCTGCTGCATATGGCGAAACCGAAGTAGCTGCTTTGCTCATCGAGAGAGGTGCTGACCTAACCGCGAAAGACGATGACCAGCAAACGGCAGCCATGCTGGCAGAGCATCACTACCCGGAACTGGCAGCTATGCTAAGGAAGGCAAGCGAGGTCAACGCGCGTAAGGATGTGAAAGCTTTAGCTCAGACGGTGATGCTGAACGAAAAAATGCCCGCAAGGTAAGGTAAAGAGCGCGGGCCAATCAAAGCAGCGCAAATGCCCGGCGCGGCTGCACTGGGGCAAATGCCGAGAGCGGTCGGCTCGAACGCGCTCGTAAAATTGCGACCAAGGCCGAACGCAAACTGAAGAGGAGCTCAAGCGGGTAATTTTGGGGATTGAGACGAAAAAACGACCCGGTCAGGTGACGCTCGATTCAGCGCTGGAGTTCTATGTGGTGGATCGATCGCTGCAGAACATCAAGGATTCATCTAAAGCTCAGTAGTTTCCCGGGCGACTTCGGAACTCCACGGCGCTTCTCCAACACTGGAACTGCTCCAGGAATCTATGTGTACACGATCACTGCAACAGACTCTGCCAACTCATTCGTAACCGCCAACACGACCGCTACCGTCACGGTGCAGTAGGGCCTGGGGAATCATGGGCTGCAACAACATCCTCCCTAGCTTGCCAGCTCATCCTCCCCCTGTTCGATTGCATCGACAAAGATGCCCGCACACGGCCTGATCCCAAGGTTCGTCCAGTTCGGTGATTGAAATCATAAATCTGCCTGCAGGAGTGCCTTTCAGGCCCACTAACGAACGCTCCCAAGAACGAGTGCACACCTATTCCAATGCTTCCGGCATCTCTCACGAACTTGAACCCCGCATGAATTTCACGATGTCCAAAGCGAATGATGTCAATCCGACTTTAGACGGATT
>JBAPYY010000564.1:0-3701 GCA_049284975.1 Occallatibacter sp. | reverse complement strand
TCCCAAGGCTCTTGATGATGCTGCTTTGAGTAACTTGGTCGCCGAAGCCGTCAGCGAAATTGCTGCCGCATCGGGCCAGAAACCCACACCCAAAGAGATGGGCCAGGTGATGAAGGCCGTCCAGGCCAAGTTACAATCCGCCAGCCTCCGCGCCGAAGGCCGCACAGTGAGCGAGTTGGTAAAGAAAGCGCTGGCAGGTTAAAGGAAAATGAATCTCCCCGAAAGGCTCAAATAATTTCGCGAATAACACTTGTCTTTTATTTACACAAAGCGATTTCCGAGGGTACAATCTGCTGCAACGGATTGTTCGAACGAGTCCGTGATAGAGCGGGAACGACCGTTGCGCGCCTTCCCCGGCGTGCTCACGTGCGCTTTAGTTGCGCTCGCAGCGCCGGCGTGATTCCTGCTCCCATAGTCCGCTCAAGGAGCATCGATGCCTCTCCCCGGCACTTGCCTTCGACTAACTCTGTTTCTCTTTGTGTTGCTATGCGTCCCTTGCCTTTGGGCGCAAGGGCCTCCTTATCAAACCGATGATCCCGTACCGGTCGACCTGCATCATTACGAGTTCTACATCTTCGGCGGCGTGGACGGCACTCCGGCGGAGATCGACTCGACTGGGCCGGCCTTCGAGTTCAACTGGGGCGCAGTTCCCAGGGTGCAGCTTCACGCCATTCTTCCGTGGGGAGTTGTCGCCCCGTCTAACAATCCCGTCTATCTCCCCGGCGGAACGGGCTCCAGGGCCTTTGGACTTACAGACATGGAACTCGGTGCGAAGATAGCCTTTATCAAGGAGTCAAAGTACATGCCTCAGATTGGCTCCTTTACGATGTTCGAGATGCCGACGGGCAATTACGACAAAGGCCTCGGCGTGGGGAAGGTTTGGTACAGGCTCCCGCTCTGGACGCAAAAGAATATTGGGCACTGGCTGTTGGATGGCGGAGCCGGCGAAACGATCGTCCCGCAAACCGACTATCGCAACTTTCCTTATGGCGGATTCTTGCTGAAATACGCCTTCGGTGAGCGGCTTGAGTTAGGAGGCGAGGTATTCGCGCATGGCCGCGAGGGCTTTGCCGCTGCGCAAACCCAGGCATCGACCATGATAGACCTCGGCGGCTATTACCATTTCAAGCACAATCCGAACGAGCAATTCCTCTTCTGTTACGGCCATTCCGTCGCCGGCCAAACCGAAAACTACGCGTACCTCGGCATGTATTGGACCTGGGGAAAAGATGACAAGAAAGCCCCCGTTGGAAATGCGCTCTTCCCGGCGCCTTTCAACAGAGGATTTGAGTAACCCGCGATTTGCAGAGTGCCTCGCGGCTCATCCGTACAGGAGGTCACCAATGGAAATCACGGAACGGAGCTTATGGACTCTAATTCATGGCATGGGTTTCGGCGCTCTCTATCTCCTGCTATGTTCCGGAGTTCTTGTTGAACTCCATCGCCGCTACTCGCCGAAATCAGAATGTCCGACCTCTCCACGCGATGAAAAATTTCTAGAGGTTTACCTAGTCACCATGGCTGTACTCGCATGGATTACCGTACTCACCGGAACTTACATCATCTATCCCTGGTATCGCGCCATGGCGCCTGCGGGAACCATCAATCTCGCGCCATTTCCCCAGATGCTCCTCAAGTCCAGTCCGGATACCATCGGCTGGCACTCCATCGGAATGGAGTGGAAGGAGCATGTCGCATGGCTCGTGCCTGTCTCCATCACCATGGCCTCCGCCGTTTTTGTCCGCTACGGGCGCAACCTCAGAAGCCAGCCGCAACTGCGTGCAGCGGTCCTCTGCTTTGTCTTGACTTCGTTTCTCGCGGCGGGCATAGCCGGTTTCTTCGGCGCCATGCTCGTCAAAAATGCGCCCGTTGAAGGTGGGCGCGTGATTCATCTCATGCGCGGAGAATAGTAATGAAAAAGTTAACGTCTTCTGTCTTCGCAGGCCCCACTGACCTGTCCAATGGCTCCGGCGCTGCGGCCATTCTCGCCGCCGGCATTGGATCGTTCCTGCTCGCGTTGCTTGCGATCGCGGCTGACAACTCCGCCTACCTCAAAAGCCTGCTCAATTTCTATAAGCCAAGCGGCCCGCTCTCCGGCGTAACTACCACGACCGTTGTTGTTTGGCTCATCGTCTGGGGAATTCTCGAGTGGCGTTGGCGAAACCGGACCGTAGCGTTGGGACGCATTAACGCGGTAGCGCTCCTTCTGCTTGGCTTGAGCCTGTTACTCACCTTCCCTCCCATCGCCGATCTTTTCTGAACTGTCAGTTGCTATTCGGCTACGGAATTTTCTTAATCAGTCCCAACTCGTCAGCCAGCCGCTCCAGGCGGGCGCGTGTCGTCGCCATCGGAGGAACCAGCGGCAGACGCAAGTGCTCGCCGCACCGGCCCATCATTGCCAGTACCGCCTTCACCGGTGCGGGATTCGACTCCCAGAAATTTGCATCGAAGAGCGGTCCCCAGATGCGCTCCAACTCACGCGCTTCGACCCAATTATTGTTCAGCGCCGCGCGGACCATTCGGGTGGTCTCCGCCGGAATCTCGTTCGATGCCACGCTTATCAGTCCGTGCGCGCCCACTGCAACAGCGGCCAGGGCCATATTGTCGTCGCCTGAAAAAATCTTGAAACTACTGGGCAACTTATGGACCAACTCGCTGAACTGCGACAGCTTTCCGCTGGCCTCCTTGATGGCCTGAATACTGGGCGCGGCAGCGGCCAGCCTAACCACGGTCTCCGGTTCGAGGTTCACTGCCGTTCTTCCGGGCACGTTGTAGAGCGTTACTGGCAGCGGGTCCACCGCCCGCGCCAGAGCCAGAAAGTGCTGAAACTGGCCCTCCTGCGAAGGCTTGTTGTAATAGGGATTGGCCGATAACACTGCGGCCAGGCCGCGTATCTGCTTGAGCTTTGTGGCTTGCAACAACAGCGCGCGAGTTGAGTTGTGGGTGCATCCGGCCCACACGGGCACGCGCCCGCCCGCCGTCTCAACCACAATGCCGACTGCCCTCAGCCACTCTTCCTCGTCCAGCGTGGCCGCCTCGCCGGTCGATCCGCACGCCACCAGGAAATCGATTCCCGAGGCAATCTGCCAGTTCACCAGCGCCTTGAGCGCCTCTTCGTCAATTGCCCCGTCCGCCCGAAATGGCGTTACGATCGCTGTTCCACAACCTATGGTCTCCATAAGTAAAAAGTGTATAACGGCGCCTGTGGGTTGCAGCGTAGAAACGCAAACCGTCAATCTGCGAAGCTGCTTCTTCCATCCGTCAGCGTCCTTGCCCAGCCGATTTTGGTGAACACCCACGGAGCCAGAAACACCAGAACGAAGCCGGCGGAGATAAAGCGAACGTATTCCAACAAGTTCCAAAGCATGGAATATCGATCCGAGAAGAGCAAAAAAATCGCTTTGAGAGCGAACAACGTGAGGATGAGCAAGCCAACTGAAAGAAGGTAGCGCAGAATCTTCAAAACGATTGTCGAGCTTCGAGGATCGAAGTTCACCTTGCGCAACTCCAGTGGACGGGCGATAACGACGCCAGTCAGAAATCCGCCATAGCAAAGGTACGCATAGGGCTGTCCTGTGGCGCTGTGTCCGTTGAGGAGAACTGCAAGCAGCCAGAGAGCCAGTCCAGCGGGCGCGACGATGGCAACTTGCAGCCAATGAGAGATGCGGTTCCACGCGGCGGCGATAGCTTCGGCGTAGCTC
>JBAPYY010000563.1:0-3134 GCA_049284975.1 Occallatibacter sp. | reverse complement strand
ATCAGATCCGGCCGCAGCTTCACGGCGCTCCTCAGCGCCGCTTCGGCGTAGATGTCCTGTCCCTGCTCGCGCAACAAATTCCCCAGGTTGATCCATGCGGCCGCAAAGTCGGGCCGCGCCGCAATCGCGCGCCGGTAGCGCCGCTCCGCCTCTTTCGCACGCCCCAGCCGTGCCAGCGCAAATCCCGCGGCAAACTCAGCCTCCGGCAAGCGTGGCCGCAGCGCGAGCGCAGCTTCATACCGCGCCAGTGCCTCTTCAATCCGCCCCAGCAAAGCCAGAGCATTGCCCAGCCCAAGATGTGCCGCAATCATCGCCGGCTTGCTCTTGAGCGCCAGCTCGAACTCGGCGAGCGCATCCTCCGGCCGCCCCGCAGCGATCTTCAATTCGCCCAGCCCCAATCGCGCCAGCGCATTCGCGCCGTCCAACCGCAGCGCCTGCTCGTATGCCTTCGCTGCATCCTCGCGGCGCTCGGCGGCATTCAATGACTGGCCCAAAGCAATCCACGCGGCTGGCAGCTCCGGCGCAGCAGCCACCGCAGCCGAGGCCATCTTTACGGCCGCACCGGACTGGCGGCTCGCCATCGCGACCAGGCACATTCCAATCAGCGCTCCCGGGTGCGCGGGATTCTTCTCGAGCATCTGCTGGTAGTTGCACGCGATCCCGGTCAAATCGCCAGGCAAATTCTCAGCCTTCGGCCCGTCAACCGCCTCACCTCTTGCTTCGCCGACCTCTGCCACCGCGCAAGCCATCTAGACTGGCCGCCTCCCATGCGGCGAGCGCCCTGGAAACCTTGTCATGCATTGACCCTAGTTCCCTGCAGAGCTGCGCTCAAGATCCATGCCAGCCCGAGCGAAATAATCTTGGGGAGAATTTCCCGACGGCGGCGCGCGTTCTGTTTCGGAACAGCAATGCCGCCGCACCTGTCGCCGCCCCAAACCATAAGGCGCCAACGCTACAAAAGGGGGAGGGTCAACCGACCTGCCGAAGGGCTATAATTTCCGGCACAATGACCGAGAACGAACATAAACTTGTGGTCTTCATGCTGGCGCAACAGAACATCCGCCTCAAGGCTCTTTTGGAAATTCTGGAGTCGCGCGGAATTCTTGAAGAGAACGACTTTGACGCCTTCGAGCATCTGGCCCGGGAAGAGATGGGCGACGAAATGATGCTGGCGACCATGAACCAGTACCGGGAATACGCAAGAATTCTCGGCCTGCAGGAATCGGTGCCAAAGACCAACGTTTTCTGATCTCGTGCGTTCTTTCCGCACGGCAGGAACCAGCGCAAATTCCAACCGAATCGGCGCCGTTAAAACTCGGCGCTATCATCGATCTGTGCTCCAGCCACCCCTCTCAGGTCCCCGGCCCATTCCACACCACCGGCTTGGCGACATCCTGGCCAACGCCATTACCCACGGCATCGGCGTCGCGCTCGCCATCGCCGGGGCCGCGTATCTCATCGTGGCGTCCACGCGCGGATCGACTTTGGTCGTTGCGAGCTGCGCCATCTTCTCGGGCTCGCTGATTCTGGTCTACCTCTGTTCCACGCTCTATCACTCGCTGGTACGCACCCGCGCCCGCCGCGTCTTCCGCGTGCTCGACCACTCCTCCATCTACGTGCTCATCGCCGGCACCTACACGCCGTTTACGCTGGTCTCTCTGCGCGGCCCTCTGGGCTGGACGCTCTTCAGCGTGGTCTGGGCGCTGGCCGTGGCCGGAGTGGTTGCAAAAAGCGTGGCCATGGACCAGTTCACGCGCGGCTGGCCCGCTGTTCTCTCCGCGGTCATCTATCTCGTGCAGGGCTGGCTGGTGATTTTTGTAGTGCGTTCGCTCGTCCATGCCATCGGATGGCACGCCATGGCCTGGCTCTTGGCCGGCGGTCTCGCCTATACGCTGGGCATCGTCTTCTTCGCCCTCGATCGCATCCCGTACTTTCACGCCGCGTGGCACATCTTCGTGCTCGCCGGCAGCATCGCCCACTACTTCGCCATCCTGTTCTACGTGGTCCCGGCGCGCGGGTAGAAAAGGACACGGCTTCAGGGCCGCTCCATATTCTAATCAATGTTAGAATATAGAGAACGAGGTGCGGCCATGCTCAAGCTGAAACTCACAACCATAGGAAGCTCGGTGGGCGTGGTCCTGCCCAAAGAAGCCTTGTCGCGCCTCAAGGTTGGCAAGGGCGATTCCATCTTTCTGACAGAGGAAAAAGATGGCTTCAGGGTGACTCCATTCGACCCCGCATTCGAAAGGGCCATGGAGTCGGCCCGCAAGGTCATGAAGCGGCGGCGCAACGCACTACGCGAGCTGGCCAGGTGAAATCCCGTCGCTGGCTATGGGTTCCGCTCGATGCTGTCCTTGCCATTCATGACCAACAGATCTCGGAACACGGTGGAATTCCCGGCGTCCGCGATCTCGCCGTGGTCGATTCGGCGCTCGCCCGACCGCGCAATCTCGTGGCGTACGGCAAACCCGACGCAGCCCGTTTAGCGGCTGCCTATGCCTTCGGGCTTTCGAGCAACCATGGTTTTCTAGATGGCAATAAACGCACAGCCTACGTCGTCGCGGAAACATTTCTCGATCTGAACGGGTACGCAATGGACGCGCCGGACGAGGCGGTTGTTAACACCATGCTGGCGGTCGCGGCCGGAGTCCTGCCTGAAGAGCAACTGGTGGAATGGTTTAGGTCTTTTGTCCGATAGACGGCAAGCTGAATCCAAAAAGCGGCGGCAGCGTCGCCCACTACTTTGCGATCCTGCTCTATGTGGTCCCGCTCCGCGGGCTGCCTAATGCTCTAAGATGATCTCGAATCGCGGTTTTTCTCAAGGATTTATTGGCGGCGGCGGTTAAGTCAAAAGCGAGTCGATCAGTCCAGTACCCTGTAATCTCTCCAGCCGGGGTCACAATCCCCTTATCAATCAGACTCCTCAGCGCGGACGTAGCCTCAGCGGAGATATATTGCCGAGCCTCTCCGCTTTCTACGTAGGGCAATAAGACAGCAACTTCATCGGGGTCTAATGCTCGTATTTTGCCTTCAATCGCTCGCTCCTTGCGCCATTCCGATAAAGGTCTAGCGACAGCCTTTTGGATTTGCTCTATCACCGAAAAAATCACAAACAAGCCAGCAAAACCGCACCC
>JBAPYY010000562.1:0-1525 GCA_049284975.1 Occallatibacter sp. | reverse complement strand
CCATCTGGGCGTTCTGCATGGTCGCACGAGCGATGATGCCGAAACGGGTGAAGCGCAACGCGCCCCACAGTGCGGCCAAGGTTGCGATAGCCACGCCAATCAACGCGAAATCGTAATTGCTGAGTTCATACCGTCCAATCGGCGTCGAACCGAGGGGCGTGGAGACGCCGCTCGTAGTGTTGCCGAAGATCATGGTCACAGCGCCGACCAGCGCCAAGCTCAGGCCCCAGGTCGCCAGCATCGTGTCGATCATGCGGCCGTAGAGGAACCGGATGATCGTCCGTTCGACGATCAACCCGAACACGCCGACGACGAGCGGGGCGAGGATTAGTGAAGCCAGCCAGAGATTGATGCCGGCGTTGACAGCCGTGACCACCGTGTATCCGCCGAGCATGATGAACTCGCCATGGGCGAGATTAATCACCCGCATCATGCCGAAAATAACCGCCAGCCCAATGGAGATGAGGACGAGGCTGGCGATGGAAGTTAGAATCTGATCGAGGACGATAAACGCCAGGTCCATGCCCCCGCCCCGTTTCCGATCACTAGCCTCAGGTCTTCACGTCGATGATGTATTGCTGGTTGTCGGTGGGATTCTTAATTAGGTTGCATACTGCGGCGGTATCCAGCGGCTTCTGCTGCGGGAAGGATTCCAGCACTTTCCACTGTTGATTTTCGGCCTCGGCAATGTAGGCGTCAAGAATGCAGTGATGGGTGGCATGATCGATGGTGGTCTTGCCGGCGGGACCGACAAAAGACAGGCCGGTCTCGAGTGCTTCGATGACCTTCATGCGATCGGTAGTGCCGGCCTTGGTGACGGCCTCGGCCCAGAGATTGACGCCTTGATAGGTCATCGCCGACATCTCAATATTGCCAGGGGCGTTCTTGCCGAAGCGCGCCTCGTAGCGTTTGATGAATTCAAGGTTTTCAGGCGTCTGGATCGACGGGAAATAGCCATAGGAAGCGATGATGCCATTGCCCTCTGCCGGGGTCAGAACCGCCTGCTCATTACCGAGGCCGAAGGTGGTGGACGCCATCGGAATCTGCTTCTTCATTCCGGACGCGGCCCATTGCCGGTAGAAAGAGATGTGCGCGCCACCGACCAGAACCGACATGACGATGTCCGGCTTGGCGGCTTGAATCTTGGTGATGGTTGGGCCGAAGCTGTTTGCGTCGAGCGGGAAAAAGTCCGTCGAGAGCACTTCGCCGCCGGCTTCGACGCAATATTTCTTGACCCACTTGGCGGTGACCTGTCCGTAAATATAGTCTGCGGCCAGCGTATAGATTTTCTTGCCCTTCCATTTCTTCATCACATAAGGAATCATCTTCTCCAGCGTCTGTGCAGGAGTGGTGCCGACGATAAAGATATTACGGTCGCATACCCCGCCTTCGTACAGCGTGTTGTAGAAATAGAGCGTCTTGAACCGGTCAAGAACCGGCCGCATGGCTTCGCGCGAGGCTGAAGTGATGCCGCCGAACACCACCGCGACACGATGCTTAGTTGCAGCTTCGGTCGCGTACTGGG
>JBAPYY010000561.1:0-4846 GCA_049284975.1 Occallatibacter sp. | reverse complement strand
GTTACCAATGGCTTTTGGGGCGCAAGCAGAGAAAGCGCTGTGAAGCTGCTCAAGAGCCTGCCGCAGATCTGCTTCCTGTCGATCAGCACCGATATCTATCATCAGAAGTTCGTGCCGTTCGAGAGCGCCCGGAACGCCATTTGGGCAACTCGCGAATGCGGCATCCCTTACTATGTCTCCATCATCACCGACCGCGACGATGATCTCGAGTTTCTGAGGGTGAAGTCTGAAGTTCTGAAGACCTCAGACGAAGAGAACATTCGCACCGGGATTACTTTTCCGGTGGGGCGCGCCTCTGAGATCAAGTCGCAACTGAAATACAGCGTGACCTGTGAGCCGCCCAAAGATGCGTGCCAGGCTGCCAGCTCGCCTTGCATTTTCCCGGATGGACGCGTGTATGGCTGCATCGGGCCGCTGATCGATCTGCAAGCCGATCACCCGCTGCTTCTGGGCAACCTGCGTGAAACCCCGATGCATGAGATTCTTGATCGCGCGGAAACCAATGCCGTTCTGCATGCGTTGCGGCTTTGGGGTCCAAAACGCCTCATCACCATGCTGCGCGAGGCCGGGTTGGGTCGGCATCTGCCATTTGAGTTTGTGAGCGGCAGCATCTGCAACGCGTGCTTCAGCATGATGCAAAACCCTGCCGTTCGCGCATGGCTGCAGCAGTTGGAACAGGATGCCGAATTTCGGCGCAAGGTGGCCTACGGCCGTCTGTACTACCTGCACGAGAGCGGAATGCTGGAGGTTGGCGGATTTCACGGGTCCGATGCGGAATTGGAATTCGTAAACTGACTCAGCCCGCAACCAATCTGCGCCACATCACGAACGACCCATGCGTCAGCGTCTCCGCAGAGAACCAGCTTGTTGCGGTTGATACCCCCCCAACTGTACTTCCACTTTAGAAATCTAAGCGAAAACTCCATCTATCGCTACTTTAGAGACTAATGCGAAATATCGTTCCTACAATAATAATCTAAAGCGGATGGCAATCTTAGTTCAAATCTATGAAGCTGGAACGTAGGACGCTGTTTAAGAATGCACGCGAGCCGAGCGATTTTCTGCAATCATATTATCGTGAGCTTGTTCCGCGGATCTGCTCCCGCGATGCAGTTCGATTTTTTTCAAATCCTTTGAGTAAATCCTCGCTGCACGGAGATTCCACAATCCTCTGAGTCAGAATTGAAGGGATTGTCGATCAATCAGGCGTTCAAACGGAACAAAAAACGAGGAGTCCCATGACGGATTGTGAATGAGTTGTCCGGCAGCCTGTCGCCTGCGCGGCAGAAGGGTGCGTCGCGTTCTTCACGATTGATAAAGCGTCAATCTCGCAGGGCTCTTGCGCGGAATTTTTCCGAGACTTATCCCAACAGAGGCAAGAACCGCTCCGTCGCCTCGTCATACCGCTCAATGCTGCCGGTAAGAATGTCGTAATACCAGCCATGCACAGTAAGACGGCCTTCTGCCACGGCACGGGCGACCGACGGCTGGGCGCGAAGATTCGTCAGTTGCGCTACGACATTGCCGCGAATCAGCGAGGCCAGTTCAGCCTGTGCTCCGTCGGCAGGATTCAGCGGTTGACGGTAAGCGTGGGCCGCTTCCACGTGGCTCAGCCAGCGGCGAGCCTTGGGCAGGTTTTCCAGCGACTTGTGATCCAATTCAGCCTTCATTGCGCCGCAATCAGAGTGGCCGCAGAGGATAGCCTGTTTCACTCTCAACACCTCGACGGCATATTCGATGGTCGCAGTTACACCGTCCACGTCGCCGCTCGTCACCGGCACCACGTTGCCTGCGTTGCGGGTGATGAACAGATCGCCGGGTCCAGTTCCGAGAAAGAGGTCCGGCAGTACGCGCGAGTCAGAACAAGTGATAAACAGCCACTGCGGCGCCTGCTGCTCAGCCAGCAGATGAAACTCACTCCTCCGCGCCGGAAACACCTCGGCCAAAAAATGCTTATGTCCCTCGATCAACCGTTCCATCTGCCCTCCGTTGAACTCCGCATGTCTCTTCTGTCCGCCTGCACCAACCTCGCTCTGGTCGGAATCCATTCCTGAAGCCGCCTCTGATACCTTAATCGTTGTCGGTCGGTTCGGGATACAACCGCATGCGGAGGAGATTTGTGACGATGAAAAAGCTGAAAAGGGTTCTGGTTTGCATGGGCGTGACGGTACTAGCGCTGGCTTCGGTTGCCTCGCGGGCACAGACAATCAATGCGCTCGATCCGGCCATCCGGGAGAGAGTTGATCGCATCGCCACGCAGGTGCTGGAGCAGACCGGCGTCCCTTCGGCTTCTGTGGCCGTGGTGAAGGGCGGCAAGCTCGAGTACACGCACGCATACGGCAAGGCGCGGCTGGCGAGCGGAAGTGCGCACGCCGTAGACGCTACGCCGGAGATGCGCTATTCGATTGGGTCTATCTCGAAGCAATTTACGGCCACGGCGATTCTGCTCTTGCAGGAGCAGGGCAAGCTCTCGCTGGACGACGCGGTGGGCAAGTATGTTCCCGGTCTCACGCGCGGCAACGAAGTGACCATCCGGCAAATTCTCTCGCACACGTCCGGCTACCAGGATTATTGGCCCGAGGACTACGTGATGACCTCCATGCTGCACCCCGAGACCGCGCAGCAGATCATCGATACATGGGCGAAAAAGCCGCTCGACTTTGAGCCTGGGACGCAGTGGCAGTATTCGAATACCAACTTCGTCATTGCCGGAGCAATCGTGGAAAAGATTACGGGCCGGCCATATATGGAATTTCTTACGCAGCACATTTTCCGCCCGCTGGGGATGCAGTCGGTGTGGAATTCGGACCAAGAGAAGCTGACCCAGGTGGACGCGACGCCGTATTACCGGCACGCGCTCGGGCCTCTTCGCGTGGCACCTAAAGAGGGCCTCGGCTGGATGTTCGCGGCTGGCGAATTGGCCATGACTCCGCATGATCTGGCGCTGTGGGATGAGAGCCTGATTGCGCGCACGGTGCTCAAGCCCGAGAGCTACAAGCAGATGTTCACCGAAGTGAAGCTGAAGGACGGCAAGGGAACTCATTACGGGCTGGGCGTCGATGTGCTGGATCTCAACGGCCATTTGGAGATAGAACACAGCGGCGAGGTTTCCGGCTTCGTTTCCGACAGCGAAGTGTTGGTAGATGACGGCGTGGCCGTCGTAGTGCTGACCAATCAGGACGCAGTGGGCGCTGCCATAACCATTGCGCGCCTGGCTACGCCGGTGGTGGCTGAATTTCCGCCGACGGATGTGGAAAAACAGGCGATAGCGATCTTCCATGATTTGCAAAAGGGACACATCGACCGGAGTCTTCTCGCACCGAATTTGAGCGACTACTTCACCGCCGAGGCGCTGGCAGACTACAGCGAGAGCCTTGCGCGGCTGGGCGAACCGCTCACCTTCCACCAGGTCAATACCGAGCAGCGCGGCGGCATGACCTTCCGCAGCTTCGAGATTGTCTACCCCAATAAACGACTGAGGTTGACGACCTATACCTATCCCGACGGCAAGCTGGAACAATACCTGATTTCGCCTGCGGAATAGGTCTTGCAGGTGCTCCAAAAATTCCTGGTGCCCCATCCTCGGCGCGCTTTTGTTTTTTGCGCCTAGGGTGGGATATCGCGAACGCATTCGATGCGGCCCTCACGATACACTAGTAGTTGACCTATGTTTGAAAACCTTACTGACAAATTGCAGCGCGCCTTCAAGACCCTCCGCGGGCAGGGCACGCTTACCGAAGAGAACATCACCGATGCTCTGCGCGAGATTCGCGTGGCGCTGCTCGAGGCCGATGTCAACCTCAACGTGGCGCAAGACCTGATCGAGCAGATTCGCGTGAAGGCCGTGGGAACAGAGGTGCTGACCGCGCTTTCTCCCTCCGAACAAGTAATCAAAATCGTCCGCGACGAGTTGATTACGCTGCTGGGCAAGGATACGGCGCGTTTCAAATTTGCCTCGCAGCCGCCGTCGGTGATTTTGATGGCCGGGTTGCAAGGCTCCGGCAAGACCACCACCGCAGGGAAGCTCGCCGCATGGCTCAAGAAGGGCGGCCATCGGCCCATGCTGGTTTCGGTGGACGTTTATCGCCCCGCTGCGCGCGAACAGCTCAAAGTCGTGGCCAAGAGTATAGAAGCCAAACTTTACGAGGGCGATGAGAAGGGCGAAGCTGCCGGCTCCGCGCTTGTCGAACGTCTGGCTCAGGAGGCGCGCCGCGAAGCTCGCAACATGGGTTGCGACACACTGATCGTGGACACCGCCGGACGGCTGCACATCGACGAAGAGCTGATGACGGAGATGGAGCGGCTGAAGAAGCTGCTCAATCCGAGCGAGATTTTGTTTATCGCCGACGCCATGACCGGACAGGACGCGGTGAATTCGGCTGCGGATTTTCACAAGCGGCTCGGCCTTACCGGCGTGGTGCTCACCAAGATGGACGGCGATGCGCGCGGCGGCGCGGCGCTGTCGATTCGGCACGTGACCGGCCAGCCTATCAAATTTATCGGCGTGGGCGAAAAGCCGGACGCATTCGAGCCGTTCCATCCGGACCGCATTGTCGGCCGCATCCTGGGTATGGGCGACATGCTCTCGCTCATCGAAAAAGTTGACACGCTCGACCGCAAGAAATCCGAAGACCTGGCCAAGAAAGCGCTGCTGGGCGACGGCTTCTCGCTGGATGATTTTCGCGAGCAGTTGCGGCAGATCAAAAAGATGGGCTCGATGGAGAGCATTTTGAAAATGCTGCCGTCGGTGGGGCCGTTTGCGGGGTTGCAACAGGCGTCGAAGAACGTGGACGAAAAGCAATTTGTGCGGCTGGAGGCGATCATCAATTCGATGACGCCCAAAGAG
>JBAPYY010000560.1:0-4228 GCA_049284975.1 Occallatibacter sp. | reverse complement strand
GCTTTCGCTGGTCTATGTGAGCCAGTTACTCCAGGCGGCGGTGAAGCAGTCTTATGACACCAACAAAATGGTGGCCGACCAGGTGCGCTTTGCTGTGCAAACTGCTCTCGAAACCGGACTGACGAATCGCACAGTTGATCCCAATAATCCTGGACAATTGCGCGACCTGGCAGCCGAGGCGGTGCGCGACAACACGGCGCTGCAGGCGGTGGTGGAATCGGTAAACCGCTATTCGCTCACGGTTTATGACCTCAACATCGGCGACAGTCAATCCAATACCCTGCTGAGCACCAATCCCGAGAACGAAGACAAGCCTTTGCCGGCGCGCCATAACTACGAAGAGTTGCTCAACGCGAATCCCATCCAGTTGATGAAGGAGGTTTTCGGCCCGCCGAGAGTGTTTGACGTGGTGGTGCCGCTGGAACGCAACGGAGCGCCTTTTGTCACTGTTCACGTGGGCGTGCGCACCACGTTTCTTCGCGCCGTTTATGAGCCGTGGCTCTCCGGGGCTATCACGCTCATGGAACTGGCGCTGGGCGCGGCTTTGATTGTGGCTTTTATGTTGGGCAACTTCGCACTGCGGCCCCTGGAGGAGATCAACGAGCAGTTGGACTACTGGGCCGACCTGAGTGAACCCGCCGGCGAATGGACGAAGAAAGAAGAACAGACACCGAAGCAGGATACTGCCGAACGCGTTTCAAGCAAGATTGAACTGATCGGCAATCGCATGAGAAACGTGGAAGAGGTTTTTTCCGCGTTGAAGGATAACCTGGCGCAGATTCTCGGCAATCTGCAAGACGGAATTCTGCTTTTAACGGCAGATGGGCGCGCGGTGTTGGTCAGTGAAGCGGCGCGGCGCTTTCTGGGCATCGAGCGAGGCTCGATTTTAGGCCGCCGCGCACCAGAAATCTTTGACCGCTCGACGGTTCTGGGCCTCGCACTGAGCGAAGCCTTCGAGGCAGGCGCGACTCTGACGCAAGTGGAAATTCGCACTGAGACGGGCCGCCGCATTCAAGCCTCGCTGGATTTTATCCATGACGAGAGGGCGGGCCCCGGAAGTGGTCACAGATTCGGAGCGCTCGTCACATTGCACGATCTGGAATCGGTCGAGGAAATCGAGTCGGAACTGGAGCTTTCGCGACGCATGGCAGCCATCGGCCGGCTCACCAGCGGCGTGGGCCACGAAGTGAAGAATCCCATCAACGCCATCGTGGTGCATCTTGAGCTTTTGAAGACTAAGTTAGGCGACGCCAGCGGCCCGGCAATCCGACACCTGGATGTGATTGACGCGGAGATTCATCGCCTCGACCGCGTGGTTCAGACGCTGGTGGACTTCTCTCGTCCAGTCGAATTGCAACTGCGCGAGCAGGACCTTCGGCCGGTAATTGCCGACGTGCTGGCGCTGGCCGCCGAAGAACTTTCCACGCACAATGTGACGCTGGTCAGCAGCATGCCTTCCGCCCCGCTGGTAGCGAACATCGATGCCGATCTGCTGAAACAGGCGGTGCTGAACGTGATTCAGAACGGCGCTCAGGCCATGCAGGAGGGCGGAACGCTGGAAGTTGTCCTTGAAGAGGACCGCAAGAGCGGTGTCCTGCGCATTGCTGACGAGGGACCAGGCATTCCCGAAGACATTCGCGAGAAAATATTCGACCTTTATTTCACCACCAAGAGCGGGGGCAGCGGAATAGGACTGGCAATGACTTACCGGGTGCTGCAGTTGCACCACGGCAGCGTGGAAGTACAATCAAGGACAGGGCGCGGCACGGAATTCCTCTTGCGAATTCCGCTCGCCGCCGGGGAATGGGGACGCCGGTATCTTCGACCGGCGGTTATGGCAAACGAGAAAGGCAGAGTACGATGAAGTTGCCGGGTGCACCACAAATGCTCCGTACCGCATTCGCTCGTCATTTTTCTGGCGAAAGGACGGGGAAACTCAACCATCGCGCCGCTTCATTCGCCACGATTGCCGTGTGCCTGCTGCCGTTTTTTTTGACAGGCTGCTTCCACAAGACCCAACAGACGCCGGCTGTGGCTTTGGCGCCGCCCATTGTGGACACACCTCCGGCGAAGCCCCTGCCATCGCCCACCGATCTGCCGCCTCCGGTCGTTACTCCACCCGCACAGACAGCCGCGCCTGTCGCCGAAACAACCGAACCGACGCCCCCACCTGCCAAGCCGTCGCCCGCACACAAGAGGCCTCCGACGAAGAATACGCAGTTGGCGATGAATGGAGGCGCCGGAGTGAGCGCTATCGGACAGCTATCCTCAGGCGACCCCTCTGACCTGCGCCAACAAACGGAGAACTCCCTCGCGGCCACGGAACGAGGGTTGAACAGTATCAATCGCCAATTCAGTGGCCAAGAAAAGAAAACTGCAGCGCAGATCAGGGAGTTCCTCAAGCAGGCTCGCGTAGCGCTGGCCTCCGGCGACGCAGATGGAGCCAGCACGCTGGCCGAAAAGGCAAAGGTGCTTCTGGGCGAACTTATCCAGTGATGGTTAGGGACGTAGGGACTAGGGACTAGAGACGTAGCACCTTTACCGTTCGCCCCAGCTCAGCTTGCTGCGCAGGGCCTCAAAGAATCCACCCTCGCTCATCCGAACCAAGTTGACGGTGTGGATTGACTTCCGGCAGCGAACCTCATCTCCCAAAAGGAGTTCGACCGCCTTTTGTCCGTCCACGGTCAAGAGCGCCTGTTTTGTGATGTCCTCGACTCGCACGATGAGAGATGCGTCACCCCGAACTACAATGGGCCTCAGCGTGAGCAGATGCGGACAGATGGGCGTAACCACCATGGCGTCCACATTGGGCGTCAGGATAGGTCCGTTTGCGGCAAGCGTGTAAGCCGTAGAGCCGGTGGGAGTAGAGACAATGACCCCGTCGGCGCGAAAGCGGGCCACGCTCTTGCCGTCCAGTTCCACGGCAAAGCCGCCCATGCGGGCGATATCGCCTTTCGAGACGACTACATCATTCAGCGCTTCGTAGCTGGAGCAGAGCGCTCCCTTGCGCCACAGTTCTGCATGCAGCATGGCACGCGCATCAAGGTCATGGTGGCCGCTGTGCCAGCTCTCAAGCGTTGGATATAGATCGGCCAGCCGAACCTCGGTCAGGAAGCCTAGAAAGCCCAGATTTACGCTGAGAATAGGTGTGCCTGTGGAGGCAAAAGTGCGCGCGACGCTCAGAAGCGTTCCATCCCCGCCTAATACGATTACCAGTCCGGGCTTTTGTTCGGGCATCGATGCGCGGTCGATTGCCGGCGCCACCGATGTGTAATGCCCACCCTCGAGGTCAAGCACCGGCTCGTAATCGTGCAGGCGCAGCCACGCGATCAGCTCCGGCAGAAGCCGGGCCAGCTCTTTCTTTTGCGACTTGCAGACAATAGCTACGCGAATCATGCGGTCTCAGTGTAACGGACCACCTGCGGTGGGGCCAACTAAACGAGCTCAATGCGGTTCAAAGCAGGGGCCGCGGGGCATAGAGCAGGAACTCCTGATTGCCTTCCGTGCCGGTGATGGGTGACGGAATCGTCCCTGCCACTTTCCAGCCAAGCGATCGGATGCAATCAGCGACCTTGTCGATGGCCAGCTTGTGCGCCTCGGGGTCGCGAACGATGCCTCCCTTGCCCACATGGCCGCGCCCGGCCTCAAATTGTGGTTTGACCAGGATGACGGCTTCGGTGAGTAGCGGCGCGGCGGCGAAGACGGGCGAGAGCAGCAGCGTAGCCGAAATGAACGCGACGTCCATTACCATCAGCGAAATCTCGGGGCTGCCCTGCTCTACGGACAGCGCGCCAGGCTCGAGAAAACGTGCGTTGATGCGCTCCAGCAGGCGCACGCGCGGGTCGTTGCGCAGCTTCATTGCAATCTGGCCGAAACCGGTATCGACGGCGGTCACGTGCGTGGCGCCGTGCTGCAAGAGGCAGTCGGTAAATCCGCCAGTCGATGCGCCCACGTCGAGGCAAGCGCGTCCCTGCACAGTGATGGGCCAATGCGCCAGCGCTGCGGCCAGCTTGAGTCCGCCACGGCTCACATAGGGCTGCTCGTCGCCCAAGAGGCGGACAGCAGCGTCAGCGGGCACGGTAGCGCCAGCTTTCTCCACCTTCTGTTCCCGCACCAGAACCCGGCCGGCCAGAATGAGCGCGCGCGCCCGCTCCCGGCTGGGAACCAGTCCCCGCTCCACCAGGAGAAGATCTACGCGCATTTTTGCTTCTCCGGCCATTTTCTCCAT
>JBAPYY010000559.1:0-18568 GCA_049284975.1 Occallatibacter sp. | reverse complement strand
GCGTATTGCTGCTGTTTTTGAAAATAAGCTACGGATTTGTGGCGTTGACATTCGCTGCGGTCTCTTTGCGCGGCGGCATCCGCAACCATCTGGCGGGAATAGCGGCGGGCTTCGCAGCCTTCAGCATTCCGATGATGGCCTATCTGCGCTTCGACCTGCCCGCACAGATCTCCCAATACGAGTTGCTTGCCCGAGCGCAGGGCCACAGGATTAATCTTCATTCGGTCACGAGCTGCCTTTACAGGGAGCGATTAGAAATTGCGCTGGTAGTTCTGTTGGCCACGCTCGTGATTCTGTTGCCCGGAGTTTCGCGGCGTCGCGGTTTTACGTTAATGGTGGTCGTGATAATGGCGCTGGGCGCCGGCACATTGCTGATGCTCACGAATACGCAGCTAGCCGACGTGCCGCTGCTGGGCGCGGCCTCGCTGCTGTTGTTGAATGAAGTAACTGTTGTGATCCCGGAGGGTTCCGTGCTTCCACAGGCAGTCCCGCTGTTGGCCATGGGGTTGCTCGCTGTGGGACTTCCGATGAGTGTTGATGCCGCGGGTATTGCGGTTGCCGTGGAGCACAAGTTCTTGCCCGCAAGCTCCAGTTCTCATTTTCGCGAGGCGCAACTGGCGTCGGTCGCTTTCGCTGATTGTCCCGAACCGCTGGGCATCGATCAACCGTGCTCGCTGAATGACAACGGCCAGAACCTTGTCCGCTACACCGAGGAAGGGATTGCGCTGGTTCAAGCGTATGGCCGGCCAGGTGAATCCGTGCGCGGCATGGGCATGAGCAATCCATTTTCGTTTGCAACCCAGCGCCCTCCGTCAAACGGCGGCGCCGTGAATCTCAGCAAAACGAATATCTCCCGGTCTTTCATTCCACCGAAGAAATTCCTGATTGGGGATGCAGACCTCCTCTTGGTGCCGAAGTTTCCTGCCACGGAAAGAGACACTCTGGCCGCAATTCTGCAAGCATATCCGGAGCTACTGAGAACCGATTATCTCCGGGTTGCAGAGTCTGAAGATTGGATTCTTTACCGACGTGCGCATTAACGGTCAAAAAGTCAGCGGGATATTTTAGCGTCAGCGGCCTTCCTTTTCTGCGCCTTTGACATGAGCGCTGTCCCACTCTCCGCGGGCGCGCAAAAGGGCTATCTCCGCGCGGGCCATCTCCTGGGCGCGCACATAGTCTGGCTTTCCAATCCGGTTCAACGGAATCTGGCCAGCTTCGACAATGATCCAGTGGCGCGGACGCATATAAGTGGGTAACCCACGCGCGTGGCGATCCAGTTCGCGACTGCTTAGTTCGGCATTGGGTTTCTTTTCTACCACTGCAACAACCGCTTCGGAAACAACCTCATGCGCCACGCCGACCACGACACAGTTGGCGACTTGATCCGTCAGCATACAAATATGCTTTTCAACATCGCCGGGAAATATCTGGTAGCCAAACGACTTGATTACCCACTTCTCACGTCCCGTAAGATGCAAACCTGCGGCGTCCTTGAAGCCCAGGTCGCCGGTATATAAATAGCCGTCACGCGAGATTGCTTGGGCCGTGGCCGCAGGATCGTTGACATAGCCAAGAAACGTCTGCGGTCCGCGAAAGCAAAGATGGCCAATCTCGCCGAAGGGACGCTCATCGCCGGCGCTGCCATCCTCGCGCATTGGCTGGCGAATGGTGCATGGATAAATCGGCATATCCACGCCTAGCCCGGCGAGGATGCTTTCCGAATCAGGCGAACCGCGGTCATCCGTTTTCGCCATCACATAGGTGCACCAGCCGGCGGCCTCGGTAAGTCCGAGCCCTGTGCCGATGACCGGCGACATAGCTGCAAGCTGCTCGACGAACGCGCGCGAAACCGCGTGCCCGCCATACGCGGCAAACTTCAAACTAGAGAGATCGTGGCGACCATATTCCTTCAGCATCCATTCCAGGTTGAACATGGCGGGAATCTGGCCCAGTATCTCCACGCGATGCTCAGGTATGGCGCGCAGCGATCGGCCGGCGTCGAAGACATCCAGAAGAATTGCAGTGCCTCCTCCGAAGAAGGTACTCATCATTGCCTCTGTCTGTCCGCCGACGTGCGACGGAGGCAGGTTGACCAATGTGCGGGGGCCGTTGTCTCCTCCAAAAAAAGCGCCGCAGAGACACATGTTCTGTACGGTGATGTTGCGGTGCGAAAGCAAGGCTGGTTTGGGCGAGCCGGTCGAGCCGGTGGTAAAGATGACGAGTGCGCCATCGCCCTCGGCGACCTGAGAGAGGATGGGCAATTGCGCAGTCGCAGCCCTCCGGGTCGCTGCTTCTGCAATCGACTCGTAAGATTGCGTGCCCGAAATTGCCTCTTCCGAATCCATCACGATGTACTGTTCGATCCATGGGCATTGCGCCTTTACAGCGCGCCATAGCGGTCGCAGATCGAGCGTCGCCTTCACTCCCAGCGAGACAAACGCGCGCGGCCGGAGGATTTCCAAAGCTCGAATCACTTCAGCGCCGGACAAACGCAGATCCAGCGGGGCGACGATTACGCCTATCTTGAAGCAGCTATATTCGAGCAGTACGTGATCCACACTGAAGGGCAGCAACGTGACCAGGAAATCGCCTGTCGCGAAGCCCATGCGCAACAACTCTGCCGCCAGCGCCGTGGTCAGGCGGTCGAATTCGCTCCAGGTGACGGCGCGGTTGCCGCCAGCGCTGACAATGGCGGCAGCCTCGGGGCGGGCCTTCGCCCACTTGGCTACAACTCCATGCAACAGATGGCGATCGGCAAAATCTCTTTCGTAATCTTCGAGGGTAAATTGAGGGACGTGCATAGGCTCACCCAGTTATGTTCTTGAACCAGCAGAACATCCGCGGCGAAAAGCGTCAAGCGCCGCGCGGGACGGATTTTGGTCGCCCATTATCGGACGAAGCCGCACCTTCGCGGGTACTCGGAAACGAAGACGAATGGGCATACACTGAAATTGCTCTGGATTCTCCGCAGACTTCTTTATGTGGCGGACCTTAATCATCGCATTCGTGCTGGCTGTGTTCTCAGAGAACGCAGTCTATGGCTTGCAGGCTTCCTCTGCCAAGCCGCATAAGAGTACTGCGTCCGCAACAACTTCTCACAAACGTGCAACAGCCTCTCGCAAAAAAGAAAGTAAGCCAGCTAACCGCGTGGCCGGACAGGCTCTCGGCCATGCGCCGAATCGCCTTTCCGGGCGTACGGCGAGGCGTGCAACTTGGCTTGAATCGGGGCGGGTTGCGCGCCAGGTTTCGGCGAACAAGAATGCGGCGGGCCCAGACACACATATCACAACGCACCGGCGGTCCTCACGCGCCGCCCGAGTTACAAATTCACGTCTGGGTACGAAGCGCCATTCAGAAGCGAAGTTGCGTCGAGTTGCATACTCGTCGCCGGCACGAAAGTTATCCAGTGCGGCCAAGTCCTCCGAAGGCACGGAGACACCAGTTGCGAACCGCTCCAATGTCGCCGAATTAGGCCGTCCGATTGCGGATGCTCCCGACAGTCCTGAGTCGACGGTCGCAAGCGGTACTGCTGTAGCCGCAGCGAACGCTGATGTCACCGAAACGGCCAGCTCGGCGATCAGCGAACCAGTGCATCCTTCCGCTTCTCAAGCCATCGCTCTGCGTAACTCACTGAAGACGATGCCTCCGCCGCTGCGCGGAAGTCTGGAATCGCTTACGCGGCAAAACGAGAAAACGGAAGCCGACAACCTGGAGCGAATTGAGGACGACAGCGATCTCAACGATCGCATCGAACGCGGCATGCTGGTGCCTGTTCCTGTTTCGACGGCGTTGACGATCAACGGCAAGCTACCGCCGAACCGGCGCTTCTGCCGGCCCTGGACGTCAACGTTTCTCATCGACCTCGGGCGCGCTCATACTGCCGCGTTTCACAGGCCCTTTGAAGTCAGTTCGGCAGTGCGGACCGTGGCCTATCAGAAACAACTGGAGAGGGTCAACGGCAACGCGACAGCAGCCGAGGGCGATATAGCCAGCCCGCATCTAACCGGCGCGGCCATCGACATTGCCAAGCAGGGCATGACCCGCCAGGAGATTGGCTGGATGCGCGCCTGGCTCTTGCCTCTGGAAAAGGCCGGTGAGATCGATGTAGAAGAAGAATTTCGGCAGTCCTGCTTCCACATCACTGTCTACAAGAGCTACGCGCCTCCCATTTCGCCGCGCAATAAAGCGGTGCAGGCTGCGGCGGCGCAGGGCATTGCGGACAGGTCCGGCCTTTAACCCTTTAATCAATCAAATATTTGCTGTGCTAGTGCGCCCCTTCGAGGGTACAATCTCGGGCAAAGCCAAATGTGGCTGATCGAGAGGGAATATGAGCGAGACCGAAGTTCCATCCTTGGCCGGGGTGACCGGCCTTTCCCAGTGGCAGCGCGTTACCTGCACTTTTACAGTGCCGTCGAAGACCTTTGAGGACATCAAGCGTGGCAACCGCAGCTGGTGGCTGCCGCTGATTCTGGTTTCGTTGGTCGGTTACCTTTTCTTTGCGGTTGTCGCAACCCGGATTGGCATTCACCAGACGGTAGAGAATCAAACCCACCTCAACGCCAAGGCCGAAGAGGGTATGGCGAATGCGACGCCGGAGCAGCGCGAGAAGGCTTTAGGCTTTTGGGTCACCTTTTCCGAAGTGTTGTTCATTGCCAACCCGGCCATCACTCTCGGCTGGTACGCACTTTTGTCGTTGGGTCTGATGGGCACGATCAACTTTGGTTTCGGCGGCAGGGCAAAGTACAGCAGCATACTGGCCGTTTGGCTCTATTCGCTGATGCCGGTGATGATCATCAAACCTTTGTTGGGGAGTGTGGTGATCTTTGCCGGTATGGCGCCAGAGTCCTTCAACATCAAGAACTTTGCGCCCACTAATATAGGCTCCTTTTTGAATCCCCTGGAGACCAACGCAGCGCTTTACGCATTTTTGACTTCACTGGATGTGCTTCAGATCTGGAGTCTGGTGCTGCTGGCGATCGGTGCAGCGACGGTGGCGGGCGTCAAGCGCAGCTCAGGCTACATTTCGGTCTTCGGCTGGTGGGTAATCATCGTAATGTTCGGCGTGGGGACTGCGGCCGCTACCAGCTGATGCAAAGGACGCACGTTAAAACGCCAAGAGCGCGAATCCAAATGGGATTCGCGCTCTTGGCGTTTTAAGTGCTAGCGGCTGGAGACTGCTCTATTCTTTCCAGCGGCGCAGGATCAGCGTGGCGTTGATGCCACCGAAGCCAAACGAGTTCGACAGAGCGATGTCGAAGTTGTGGGCAATGGCCTTGTTGGGCACGTAGTCCAAATGGCAAATGGGGTCAACATTTTCCAGATTGATGGTAGGCGGCAGCATCTGGTTTTGCAGCGCCAGCACGCAGATGCCAGCTTCCAGGCCGCCGGCCCCGCCCAGCAGATGTCCATGCATGGACTTGGTGCCGCTCACCTTGAGCTTGTGGCTCAGCGCGTGTTCGCCGAAGACTGCCTCGATGGCCTGCGATTCATTGCCATCGCCGGCAGGAGTCGCGGTGGCGTGAGCGTTCACGTAGCCCACCTCTTCCGGCTTGATGCCGGCGTCCTTGAGAGCTGCCCTCATGCTGCGCTGGGCGCCCTGGCCCTCGGGAGCGATGCTGGTCATGTGATGAGCGTCAGAACTCATACCGTAGCCGATAATTTCGGCCAGGATCTTTGCTCCGCGCGCCCTGGCGAACTCCAGTTCCTCGAGAATCAGTATGCCTGCGCCCTCGCCGATGACAAAGCCGTCGCGATCTTTGTCGAAGGGGCGGCTGGCGCGTGTGGGCTCGTCGTTGCGCGTGGAAAGCGCGCGCATGGACGCGAATCCGCCTACGGACAACTGCGTGACTGCGGCTTCAGCACCGCCGGCAATCATGGCGTCGGCATCGCCGTGCATGATCATCCGCACGGAGTCGCCGATGGCGTTGGCCGAGGTGGCGCAAGCTGTGGCCGTGGCCGAAATCGGCCCTTTGGCCCCATAGCGGATACTCACCTGACCGGCAGCCATGTTGACGATAGCTGCGGGAATGAAGAAGGGTGAAATCTTGCGCGGCCCGCCTTGGAGCAGGTTGGTGTGCTCACGCTCGATGATTTCAAAGCCGCCGATGCCGGAGCCGATAAAGACGCCTACACGGTCTTCATTCTCCGGGGTAATCTTGAGGCCTGATTGGGCGACGGCCTCTTGCGTGGCGGCAAAGGCAAAGTGGATGAAGCGCCCCATCTTGCGCGCCTCTTTCTTATCCACAAAGTCGAACGGGTCAAAGTTCTTGACCTCGGCGGCAAAGGTGACCGGGAAGCCAGTGGTATCGAAGCCCTGAATCGGACCCATGCCACTGGCGCCTGCCATAAGCTGCCGCCAAACTTCCGGCGCGGTGTTGCCCACACCGCAAACCAGCCCCAGGCCGGTAATTACGACTCGGCGAGTCACTGGCTATTTGCCGCCTTTCGCATTCTTCTCGATGTACTCGACCGCGTCCTTGACGGTCTTGATCTTCTCGGCATCCTCATCGGGAATCTCAATGTCGAAGGCCTCTTCGAACTGCATTACCAGCTCGACGACGTCCAGCGAATCCGCGCCCAGATCTTCCTGGAAGCTGGCGCCGGGTGTGACTTCGGCCTCATCCACCTGCAATTGCTCGACGATGATCTGTTTGACTTTCTCTTCAACGGCCATGCGTGGTTCTCCTCGTGATTTTAAGAACTTGGGAATCTCTCCGGGGGCTCGCCTGTACAGACTCCGCCTGCTTACCATACCGGCTTATGGCAGGGGAGTACAACTGCCTGCGCCAAAAAATCGTGCCTTGCCCCGAAGCTTCAAGTTTAATGGGCGGGCCGGGGTGTGTAAAGGCGTGGAAAAAGCAGGGAATATGGAACAGGAAATAGGAGCTAAGAATTTGGCCCGATTTTGGCGGGAAAACCACAGTCTGAAGGCGTACATTAGGCGAAGAGGATTTTTGCCGTGGAAAGCTCTGCTGTTTTGTTTGCGCTGGTAGCCGTCATCTCGCTTTTTATTGGGCTTTGGCTTGGATTTCGCCAGGGGCGCGCCGGCGAACAGAATCTGGCCCAGGCGCGCGAGGCTCCGCTGCGCGAGCAAATTGAGGCCGCGAGGGTTGAAATCGCAGCCTTGAAGCCCAAGGCGGAAGAACTGACGCGCGTCACCGAACAGCTCAGAAACGAAGAGGCAAAGTACGCGCAGATGAAGGCGGATTTGGACACAGCATTCAAGGGAGCTGCTGCCGATGCTTTGCGCGCCAACACACAGTCGTTTCTGGAACTGGCAAAACAGCAACTTGGCGGACAAGCCAACGAGGCAAAGCTGACCTTGGAAGCAAAGGAACTGGCGATTAAGACGATGCTCGATCCGCTGGGAGCCGCGCTCCGGGCGCTCGATGAGCAGACGCGCGAGATGGAGAAATCCCGCTCCGGCGCGTATTCCGAGGTGAGGACGCTGGTGGATGGTTTGCAGAAGACAATTCCCGCATCGCTCGCTGCGCTCACCCAGGAGACGGCGCAGTTGATCACGGCCTTGCGTGCGCCCAAGACTCGCGGCAACTGGGGCGAACTACAACTGAAGCGATGCGTGGAGTACGCCGGAATGGTGCAGTATTGCTCGTTTTCAGAGCAGGTGACCGCGCGCGACGAAGACGACAAAATGCTGCGCCCGGATATGACCATTCAATTGCCCAATGGCCGCGAAATCGTGGTTGACGCCAAAACCCCGCTGGATGCTTTTCTGGACGCGACAGGCGCAACGGATGCCGCTGCGCAAACACTAAAATTTATGGCTCACGCTGCACGAGTAAAAGCGCACCTGAAAGACTTGTCGAGCAAGGCCTATTGGAAGCAATTCGAGAAGGCTCCGGATTTTGTGGTCTGCTTTTTGCCCAGTGAAGCATTGTTCAGCGCGGCGCTGGAGGCCGACCCTTCGCTGATTGAATTCAGCGCGCAGAATCATGTGGTGATGGCTACTCCGACCACATTGATTGCGCTCCTGCGGGCGGTCGAGTTTGGATGGCAGCAATCGGAAATAACCAAGAACGCGAAAGCAATCCACGAATTGGGCCGGAAGATTTACGAAAAGCTGGTGGTCGCACAGGGACACGTGGAAAGGCTCGGCAATGCCATACGCAGCAGCGCGGATTATTACAACAAATTTCTCGGTACCATTGAAGGCAAGGGCGGAGTCTTTTCTTACGGCAGGCAGTTGGGTGAGCTGGCTCACTCCGATGGCGAGTTAGCCGAGATAGACAAGCTGCAACTCGATGTGCGCGAGATGGAGTCGCAGGAATGGTCGCAGCCGGGGCTGGCACTGGCGGCAAATGCGGAGGAGAGCGAAGAGGCGGAGTAAGGGCTTGGCTAAAGGAGTTCGTGGCCACCCATTTTTCAGCAAATCAGAATAGTGAATACGGACCGCAGGGGCTTACACTCTGCCTCAACGTCCGTTAGAAGAGAAACGGGAGTACGTATGAGTGCAAGCTGGAAGACCGGAGCTGGCCCTTCGTTGATATTATTGGTAGCGCTCATCGTCTGCGGAGGCTCATGCATATACAGCGCAAGACAGTTCGCCAGAGCGGAACCGAACGAAAAGACCGCCGCTGCTCACGTTGTTTCGGTGGAACATCACATATTTCGCTATTTCCGATCCAACTTCTATAGCTGTTCCTATAATTTCAGTGTTGACGGGTCCTTCTATGTTGAAAATGAGGACTGCCCTCAAGGAATATCTGACGATGCGGCCAACGGAAAGTATTCGGACTCTGCCGGGGCCTTGATGGAAGCTAACGCCACCGTCTACTACGACCCTGCTGACCCGTCAGTGAACAGTCTACTCGAATTCAACGCAGCGAGCGAAAGCTATTATCGACAGGCGACGTCTTTGATATGTGTCGGAGCGCTCATTATCTTCTTTTTCGTTTTTGGAGCGGCGATTGAAGCAACGAAGAACCGGGGAAACGGCCCAGTATTTGTAGATGCCAGAGGAACAGTAATTTATCCGGATGAGATAAATTTTGGCTCAGAGATTGGCGGGATGCCCAGCGGGAGCAGGAAGGCAGAGGAATCCTACGCTACCGCCAACGGCGAAGCTTCGAGCGCCGCAGATGTTACTCATTCGTCAGAACTGAGGGAACTCTATCTCGAAGTGGTCAAGCAGATCCATCCAGACCTCGCTTCGAGCGAAGCTGACAGAACCTTGCGGGAGAGGCTGACCAAAGATGCGAACATCGCCTTCGAACAGGGTGATGACGCAACGTTGCGGCGAGTGCTGGAGGAGTACGCAAGCCTGGCGCCTCAGCGTTGATCCGCAGATCTCTCACTATTCGGCAAACGCCGCCCGCATCCGCTTCCAAGTCGTCTCCAAATCTTCCGGCAGGATGCGCGTCTCGGCGACCGTCGTCATGAAATTGGTGTCGCCGGCCCAGCGGGGCAGCGCGTGCAGATGAAGGTGTCCGGCGACGCCAGCGCCGCCTGCCTGGCCAAGATTCATTCCAATGTTGAGGCCGTGCGGGTGGTAGAGGCGTTCCAGCGCTTGCTCAGTCCGCTGCGCCAGGTCCATCAGCTCATGCGCGGTTGCGGTGGGCAAGAGCGCGAGACGATCAAGATGAGCGTATGGCATCACCATTACGTGGCCGGAGGTGTAAGGGTATGCGTTCAGGCAGATAAAGCAATGCTCGCCGCGCAGAATGAGACCGCCGGCGGCTTCAGCTTCTCCCGCTTTCATGCCGTTGGCGATGGCATAGTCAATGGAGGCGATCAGGTTGCAGAAGACGCAATGGTGGTCGCCGGGCCAGGCCGCAAGGCTCGCCGGAACGCCGGGCCGTGTGGCATTGTCCGCCGATGTGATGTAGGCATAGCGCCAGGGAGTAAAGAGCTGATCCATAGGTGGGTTTCCGTCTGCAACAGTATAGAAGGGTTGTCCGGCGCGTAGGGCGCGGCGTGTAGTTCGTTGATTCCCAGGTCCCCAAAAGCGAGGGACCTGGGGCACCCGTAAAAATGGGGCGCGAGAATTTTTCCGCGGAAAACTTTGGAATGGCCGTCGCAAGCCCATTGTTTCTGGGTCAGCACGTAGAAATGTGCGCCGCTGACACCAGTTGTTCATCTCTTGTTCAATCTGTTGCATTGACGGGAGAAAGTTACGGTTGCTACACTGATGAGCGTAGCTTCCTGCGCGGATTCCAGCAGTGAGTTGCGGCCGCCATCCAGCGAGCCGTTGCCTGCCGGGTGTTTCCCAAGGAGACCAGCCCCTTCCGAGCCAGCTAGACCGGCCCGAAGGACTGTCCCCTTGCAAGAGCGCCACGTCACAGGCACGCGGTTGCGGGCAGAAAAGCGGCCTCCGGTATCCCTCAAATCAATTGCGGCAGAGGGACCACACCCAGCGACGGCACGTTCGAGTCGCGGGAGCAAGGAATCGCGGAGCTGGCAGTGATGGCAAACGTCCTCAATCCCGAAACCGAGAGTACAACCCTGAACACTGAATTGGAAAGCCCAACCCTCGAACCTGCGACGGAGCAAGTGCAGCCGTTGCCAGAATCAACGTCCAACCCTGAGATAGCCGAAGTAGTCGAAACCCCCGCGCTGGACGCCGATGCCTCAACCGAGCCTCAAACCGAGGCCGAGCCCGTGGTAGAAACCAGGGCAGAGGTTGAACCCGCTCCAGTTGCCATTGAAGTTCCCGCGCAAACTGAGCCCGCAGCCCAGACCCAACCTGAAATTTTAGAGGCTCCTGCCGCTGTTGTTGCAGCGCCGGCGCACGCCAAGGCCGCGCACGCAGAGCATGGCCTCGACTCAATGGATGATTTTTCCGCCGCTCTGGAAGCATTTGAGCGCGAGCAGGCCGCAGAGGCCGCCGCTGTTGAGGCCTACGGAGACAAAATTGTCTCCGGCACGGTCGTCAAACAGACGGAAAAGCATCTGGTCATTGATGTGGGCCTGAAGTCCGAGGGCCTTGTGCCGCTCGAACAAGTTCAGGATCACACCGGCGCTGTGAAGTTCCAGCCCGGCGACGTGATCGAAGTGGTGATCGAGCGCGAGGAGCCGGAGGGCGGCTACCTGGCGAGCTACGAACGGGCGCAGCGGTTGCGCGTCTGGGACACGATTGAAAAGGCCGCTGCCGACAAGACGCCGATCATAGGCACGGTGGTCAGCCGCGTCAAGGGCGGCGTGACTGTGGACATCGGGCTGAAGGCATTTTTGCCCGGCTCGCAGCTTGAGATTCGTCCCGTTCGCAACCTGGACGGCTATCTCGGCCAGCAGATTGAAGTCCGCGTCATCAAGCTGAACAAGAAGCGCGGCAATGTGGTGGTGAGCCGCAAGGAAATTCTGGAAGAAGAGCAGAACGCCAAGCGGTCAACCACGCTGGAACAGTTGGGTGAGGGCGCGGTGCTTACCGGCACTGTGAAGAACCTCACCGATTACGGCGCGTTCGTTGACCTGGGCGGCATTGATGGTTTGCTGCACATCACAGACATGAGCTGGGGCCGGCTGACGCATCCCCGCGACCTGGTGAATGTCGGCGATGAGATTCAGGTCAAGGTGCTCAAGTTCGACAAGGACAAGCAGCGGGTTTCTCTGGGCTTCAAGCAGTTGACGCCCGACCCGTGGCTTGACGCGACGGAGCGCTACCCGGTGGGCGCGCACGTTCATGGCCGCGTGCTTTCGGTGACCGATTACGGCGCGTTTGTCGAGCTGGAGCAGGGCATTGAAGGATTGGTTCACCTCTCGGAGATGACCTGGTCCAAGCGGCTCAAGCATCCGTCGAAGCTGGTCAAGCCGGCCGACGAAGTCGAGACGGTGGTGTTGAGCGTGAATCCGGCTGACCGCCGCATTTCGCTGGGCATGAAGCAGTTGATGGACAATCCCTGGGAGAACCTGACCGAGCGGTATCCGGCGGGGGCGATTGTCGAGGGCCGTGTGCGCAACCTGACCGACTTTGGCGCCTTCATTGAAATTGAAGACGGCATCGACGGACTGGTGCACGTCTCCAACCTGAGCTGGACCAAGCGCGTCAAGCACCCCTCTGAGATCGTGAAGAAGGGTGAGAAGGTTAAGGCTGTAGTTCTCGGCGTTGAGCCGCAGAACCGCCGCCTGAGCCTGGGCATCAAGCAACTGCAGCCCGACGTATGGGAGAGCTTCTTTGCCACTCACCGCGTAGGCGACCAAGTTCATGGCAAGGTGTTGCGGACGGCGCAATTCGGCGCGTTTGTCGAGATCGCGGAGGGCGTGGAAGGTTTGTGCCACATCTCCGAGGCTGGCGACGAGGGCGGCGGATCAAAGCTGGAAACAGGCCTCGAACACGAGTTCAAGATCATCAAGATCAACGTGGAAGAGAAAAAGGTGGGCTTGAGCCTGCGCGCCATTGGCCAGGAAGCCAGCCGCGCACAGGTGGAGAGCTACAAGAAGGAGGCCCACAAGGCTCCGGTCTCCAGCTCGACCACAACTCTCGGCGATCTGATTAACCTGCGTAAGAGTGAGCGGAACGAGCAGTAAGGCGCTTTCTCTCAGTCAAGAAAGCAGAACGGCCACCCATTTGGGTGGCCGTTCTGCTTTATGCCATTATTCATTTCGGAACAGTAAGCTCGGATGCAACTCTGACCGCTATTCGGCAAGAGCTTCCTTTGTTCCATTTTCCGAGTCCTCTTTCCTGAGGACAATGGCGATTCCCAAAGCGCCCACCACGCACACCAGCCCAAATGCGAAGGCGCTGGAGTATCCGCAATAGCCGATGACCACTCCTGCCAGCGGGCCGGTAAGGAAAAACGAGATGTCGGCAAAGGCGGTGAAGACGCCCAGCGCCGCGCCGCGATTGTTGACGGCAACGCGCTTTACCGCTTCCACGCCAAAAGCGGGAAAGACCAACGAGAATCCGAAGCCTGTGATAGCGGCTGCGGCGAATGCCATCCATGGCGAAGAGGAGATCCAAAGAAGGAGCAGTCCCACGGATTCGACCGCAAGGCAAGCCATGGCTACCGGGAATCCGCCAAAGCGGTTGATGGTTTGGATGAAGAGCAGGCGGGCCACAATAAAGGCCAGCCCAAAGGCGGTAAGGCAGAGGGCAGCGCCTGTCCAGTGGCGGCTCAGGTAAAAGAGAGTCACAAAGGTGGCCAGCACGCTGTAACCCACGCCGCCAAGCGCGAGGCCCATACCGTGCGGGGCCACGCGGCCGAGTACATGACGGAAGGAAAGATGTTCGCCGGGAGTGACAGGCACGGGACTTTTGCGGCAGGCCAAGGCGAGACTCGATGCGCCAATCAGCAAGGTGAGCAGGCCGATTGAGGCAAGGCCCCATTGCGGATCACTCCACAGCGAATCAAGCGCCACGCCCAGCGGCGCACCCAGCGCCATTGCGCCATAGGTGCTGATGCCGTTGAATGAGATTATTTTGGCGGTGCTGGCTTGCCCCGCGCTGGAGATGCCCCAAAGAGTTGAGCCGGTTGATCCGAGGCTCTCGCCAACTCCCAGAACCAGTCGGCTGAGGATGAGAAAAGCAAAGCTTAGCCAGGGAATCGCGTGCAGGGCAGCCGCAACCATCAGCAGCGCTCCACTCGTGGAGCAGGCGCCCATGCCCCAAAGCACGGAGACCTTTGCGCCCACGCGGTCGCTGATGTGACCGGCCCAGGGGCGGCTGAAAAGAGTGGCAATGTACTGGATGCTGATGACGAGTCCAGCCAGAGCTGCGCTATAGCCCATGCGCAGATGCACATACGGCGGCAGGACGGCCAGGGGCAGCCCTATGGACAAATAAACGATAAAAGTGAAGAAGACAAAACCGATGATATGCCGCGAACTGGGGTCCGAGGCGGCGTGGGTGGAAGCTGAAGCGCTGTTTTCAGTGCGGGCTTGCATGGATAAGCGGAAAACCTGAAGTGACGTGCGGTCAACTTCAGTATATCGGAGGCAGCGTGCGGTTATATGCGGATGCAGTCGGCAGGTCTTAGACTGGGATCATGACTTCCACTTTTTATGTGGAACATTTCGGTTGCAGGGCGGCGCGCGCCGACGGGGAGGCGGTCAGTGAACGTCTGCGCACGGCGGGGCTGGGCGACGCGAGCGCGCCGGAAGCCGATGTGGTGGTCGTCAATACCTGCAGCGTGACGGCAGAGGCTGACCGGGCGGCGCGAGCTTTCATTCGCCGAACGCACCGGTTGAACCCGGAAGCGAGAATTGTGGTAACCGGATGCTATGCGCAACGCGGACCAGAAGAGTTGGCAGGCATGGACGGCGTGGCCGCTGTGGTGGGCAATAGCCACAAGGCGCTCGCCGTCGAGATTATTTTGGACCTCGGCGATGCAGACAGCCAGGCACAGATAGCGGCTCAGGAATTGGCAGGACCGACTTTGGTGAGTTTACAATCGCTGCTCTCGCCTAAAATGCGCGCTCCCATATGGGCCGACGACCGGTTTGCACATTCCTTTATTGAAGAGGCGCAGATGGCGCCGGGTGCGCAGACCCGGCCCAACCTCAAAATCCAGGAAGGGTGCGGGAATCGCTGCGCGTTTTGCGTGATTCCCCAAACGAGAGGACCCTCCAAAAGCCTGCCCGCTCAAAGCGTTCTCAGGCAGGTGGAAGGTTTTGTCGAGGCTTGCGGCAAAGAACTTGTTCTTTCGGGAATCAACCTCGGCAGATGGGGAAGAGACCTTCCAAGCGCCGAAGCCTCACCCTCGCGCACCCTCTCGGGCTTGGTGCGGGCCATCTTCGAGCGGACCACGCTGCCCCGCCTGCGGCTGAGTTCGATTGAGCCGATGGATTGGGACGCGGAACTGATTGGACTGATGGCGGAGTTTGGAAATCCAAAGGCCGGCCCCGCACGGCTCGCCCGTCACGCGCATCTGCCCTTGCAGTCAGGGTCGGACGCAGTGTTGCGAAGGATGCATCGCCGCTACCGCCCGTGGCATTACGTCGAGAAAGTTGAAGCTCTGCTGCGCGCCTGCGGGCCAGCACTCACTCTGGGCGCCGATGTGATGGTGGGCTTTCCCGGAGAGACAGATGCCGAATTCGAAGAGACTCTAGCGCTGGTGCGAGCGCTGCCATTCGGTTACCTGCACCTGTTTCCATTTTCGCCGCGACCGGGCACACTGGCCTGGGCGCTGCACACCGAGCAGCCGGTTGCGCCTGAGGCGGTTGCGGAGCGAATGAAGGCCCTGCGCACACTGGCAGCGGAGAAAACTGAAATTCACCGGAGACGCTTTATCGGCCGGGAGTTGGACGCGATCACGCTACATCCGCCGGCCGAGTTGAATGCTCGTGGACGCACCGCCGCGCTGACCGAAAATTTCCTGCCTGTGGAGCTCGCGGGCCGCCTGGAAGCCAACCGGCTGGTGCGGGTGCGAGTGACCGGGTTGACCGCCGAAGGGGCGCTTGAGGCTGTCCTGAGCGACAACCCGGCATAAACCCTTTGTTACGCAGGGCCGAGCCAATGCTATACTCAGGATGCGCTTGTGCGCCCGCGGCGACTCCGGCAAACTCCGGAAGTGGGCAGCAGCGACTTTTGGAGGAGCACCATCGCACTCGACAAACGTTCGGCAAAGTCATTTATTCGCATCAACGAGAAGATTCGCGCGCGTGAAATCCGCGTAATCGACGAAAACGGTGAGCAACTGGGAATCCTCGCTCCATTTGAGGCGCTCAAACTCGCCAAGGAACGGGGCCTTGACCTGGTCGAGGTTTCTGCCAACGCGGTTCCCCCGGTCTGCCGCATCCAGGATTATGGCCGCTTCCTCTACGAGAAAGAGAAGAGCGAACGCGCCGCCAAGAAGAAGCAAAAAGTCATTACAGTCAAAGAGGTCAAGTTCTCTGTGACCGTGGACGAGCACGACTACCAGACCAAGAAGAACAAAGCGGTTAAGTTTCTTGCCGATGGCGACAAGGTAAAGGCCAGTCTGCGCTTCCGCGGCCGCCAGATGGCCCACCGCGATCTGGGTTACAACATCATCAACAAGCTGATTCAGGACATCGGCGACGCCGGGATTGTGGAGTTCATGCCGCGCATGGAAGGCACCATTCTGCACGCCATTCTGGCCCCGGCCAAGAAGCAGGAAGCGCCCAAACCCAAGCCAGCTGCCGCTCCGCAATCTGCAGCGCCAGCGCCTCCGGCGCAGTAGACCACTCGAATCGTCATTTTCAGGCCGTCTTCAGAGTCCCAGCGACTCCAAAGGCGGCCTGCACAGTTTCGGGTGCAGGGAGTTCCGGTCTGCTGTATACTGGTTGAAGCCTAAAGAGTTCAGGGGAAGTCCTGTCCCACGGGCAATGCGGCTGCTGTGACCCTACTCAGCCGGACAACGATAGCGAAGAGAAGAAAATGCCCAAGTTGAAGACCCATACGGGCGCGGCCAAGCGCTTCAGCAAGACTGGCACCGGCAAAATCAAGCGGGGCCAGGCGAAGACGCGGCACATCCTTACTTCGAAGCTGCCAAAAACGAAACGCAAGCTGGGGCGTACCCTGCTGGTTTCCGATGGCGACTACAAGAAGGTAGCGCGCATGATTCCTTACGCCTGACCACCTGCGGTGGGGCGGACCTTTGGATTAGGTTCGTGCTGCTGTTGTCAATGGGCCGAAATGGCCCCCGCCGGATGCGAAACGCGTTCGCCACGGCGAGAGATTCAGGCTTGAAAAAGCGAGTGAAGAGGTTTACAGCCGTTCCCGCAAAGGGTTTTGGCCTCCTGCCTCCAGCCGCATCACCGAACGCAAAATGGAGAAGACGATATGCCCCGCGTAAAACGCAGTACCAAGCGGAGTGACCGCCGGAAGAAGATTCTGGAAAGAGCAAGCGGTTATTTCCTTACAAAATCCAAGCTCTATCAGGCGGCTCAAGAGGCCGTCGAGCGCGGCCTGAAGTTTGCCTACACCGGCCGCAAACAGAAGAAGCGCCAGTTCCGTTCACTGTGGATTGTGCGCATCTCGGCTGCCTGCAAGCTGAACAACTTCAGCTACTCGCAGTTGATTAACGGCCTGAAGAAAGCCGGCGTGGAACTGGACCGCAAGATTCTGTCGGACATCGCCATCAAGGACGCCAAGGGCTTTGTCGAGTTGATCGAGCAAGCCAAGGTTGCTCTGGCCGCGGAAAAGGCTGCCAAGGAAAAGGCCGCTTAAGGCAAGTCAGCAAGTCAGCGAAAAGGCCCCGAAGCGATGTTTCGGGGCCTTTTCCGTTAGACCATCCCTCCAAGTAGCGCTGGCCTCCTGGCCGGCTGTAGCGTGGGCCTCCCGGCCCACGCTCACCATACACGGACAGGAAAGATGCCCTGGCGCCTCATTTCGTTTGCAGATCATTATCTCCGAGTTGCGCACAATACTCTCAGGAGAACCCTTAATGAACGAAGCTCCCACCGCTGTGATCGACCAGCCCTCGCCCGTTCCGCCCACACGCAACGCCGCTGTCGTCCGCTGTTGCACGGCCCGCGAGAGCTCACTCCGCGAAAGCCGGGCCAAGGCCCTCAATAGGTTCGAAACCAAAGATAACGCAAATGCAGCCTACTGCGATGCCATGCCCGACCTCTCCGGCCACCAGAACATCCGCGACTTCATCGCCTGCGTCGCCCATGGCATGGTCACCGGCGTCATCCACGCAATCGAAGGCCCCAAATTCCTTTACGCAGCACAAGTTGCCATCGGCGCTCTCCGCCGCGAGCCAAAGGAGCAGAAACAGCCCGCCGCCTGACCACCCCTACCCCCCTAACCGGTAGTAACCGCTTGACGGCACAAAGGTAACCAACGGTCTGGGAGCCGACTATGTTCTGGAAGCCTCGGGCAGAAGCTCGACGTATGAGCAAGCCTTACGTTAATCTATGGCGCCAAAGATCAGCAGCACAACGAAGCCGTGATCCTGCAGAGGCTGCTCACAGCGAAATGAATTCGTTTTTCCCACGCACCTGTGCCTGTTGGGACGGTTACGAGAGTCTTGGCGCCGAGAGCCAGGCAAGGATGGACGCCTCCATCGACTTTTCGCAATCGCCATTTGGTGAATCTGCAGTGTTCTTAGGAATCTGATGAGGCGCGCATCCTACAACTCCCCACTTATCGACCGGGGCGGGCCACGGCCTCAAATAGCTCTCTATAGGCGTCTGTTAACATGCCGATCGTGAATGTGCGGTTCAGGCCGCTCGGATTGGGTAATACCCAGACCGCAGATCCGCCCAGTGCAGTTGGCTGCAATCCCCACGAAAGGTTGCGCTGGTTCAGAAACACCAAACACACTGGCTTCCCCAGGAACGCCAGGTATCTAGGCCTGTACTTCACAACTTTGCGCTCGAATATGGGACGGGCCGCGATGTAATCGGCGCGACTGAGTTCTGTAGAGCTGACTGTCGGCCGAGCGACTGCAGAGATGATTCCACAACCATAATCGAGCAAGAGGCGTGCCTCCACAGGCTCGAATTGCCTATACGTAAAACCTGCGAGGTGAAGCACGCGCCAAAAGCGGTTGCTTCGGTTCGCGAAGTGGAGCCCGACTGCGGCCGACCGCATTCCAGGGTTGATTCCACAGAAGACTACGTTCAGGGAGGTCGAAATGACGTCAGGCAAGCCCATTGAATGTCCCTGCAAATTAGAGGACGTTGTTTGAGAACACTGTAACGTCGG
>JBAPYY010000558.1:0-4842 GCA_049284975.1 Occallatibacter sp. | reverse complement strand
CCAGTAGCTTGAGCCGGTTGCCGGGGGTGAAGACGGCCCTTGACGCAATGCAAGCGACACGCTGGCGCGAATTGACCGAGCATTTGGACCCGCTCGAAGATGTGACCGGTAGGATTGTTTCAACGCTGACTGAAGAACCGCCTCTCACTCTTGTGGATGGCGGTGCGATTGCCGCGGGCGTGGATGCGGAGTTAGACGAGCTGCGGACCATTTCGACGACCGGCCGGCAGCAGATTGCAGCCATTGAAGAGCGTGAGCGAGAGCGGACAGGGATAGGTTCGCTCAAGGTAAGGTATAACTCGGTCTTCGGCTATTACATCGAAATTACCAAATCAAACTTATCTCTGGCTCCGGCCGATTATGAGCGCAAGCAAACGCTCGTAAATGCGGAGCGTTTTACGACTTCCGAGCTAAAAGAATATGAGCGCAAGATTCTCTCGGCTCACGAGCGGTGCATCGAGATTGAGAAACGGATTTTTGCCGAGTTGCGGCGAGCGGTGCTGGAGGCCACGGGGCGCATCAAGCATGCCTCTGTGGCTGTGGCGGAGGCTGACCTTCTGGCCAATTTTTCACATCTGGCTGCGGGACGGCGGTATGTGCGGCCAATTATCGACGAGGCCCCAGTAATCGAAACCGTAGCTGGGCGCCATCCGGTCATCGAGCAATGGATGGAAGAAACGCGCGAGGGAAGGTTTATTGCCAACGACATTTATCTGAATGGCGCGGGTGATGGACCAAGTTTGTTGCTCATAACTGGACCGAACATGGGCGGCAAAAGCACTTATCTTCGCCAGGCTGCGATGCTCGTTCTCCTTGCCCAGATGGGCAGCTTTGTACCGGCGGAGAGTCTCCGCTTTGGCCTCGTCGACAGAATTTATACGCGTATCGGAGCCAGCGACAATGTTGCGCGCGGACGCTCGACCTTCATGGTGGAGATGACAGAGACGGCGACGATTTTGAATACCGCGACCAACCGCTCTCTGATTCTGCTGGACGAAATGGGCCGCGGAACGGCGACCTTTGACGGGCTTTCACTTGCATGGGCAACGGTCGAGTTCCTTCATGCGGAGACGAAAGCACGCACACTGTTTGCCACGCACTACCATGAACTAACCATGCTGGCAGAGAAGCTGCCGCGCGCCAGGAACCTGCGCGTGGGAGTGAAAGAGGACGCGGACGGCATCGTATTCCTGCATAACATTGAGCCGGGCGCAGCCAGCAAAAGTTATGGCATTGAAGTCGCGCGGTTGGCCGGCCTACCGGCCGCGGTTATCGAACGGGCGAGGCATCTGCTGCGCCAGCATGAGAAGCTGGAGCGGCAAGGCGTGCAAGTTGAAACAGCAGCTGAACCCGTGCAGTTGACGATATTCACGCCGCTCTCACAGCGCATTGTGGACCGGATCGAGGCGACGGAAGTCAATTCGCTCACGCCACTGCAAGCGCTGAATCTGCTCGAGGAGCTGCAACAAGAGTTGAAGGATAAGGGATGAACGCAAAGGCAATGACGGTGGCCGGCATCATGAGCGGAACCTCGGCCGATGGGATTGACGTGGCCGTAGTGCGGATTGCGCAGGGAAAGCAGAAAGCAAAACTTACGCTGCTGGCGCACGAAGGATTCTCGTTTCCCGCCCCATTGCGGCGCGCGGTGCTGGCGGCCATGAACGCAACGGCCACCTCGACGGCAGAACTGGCGCGGCTGAACTGGCGGCTCGGGCTGGCCTACGCCGAGGCAGTCAACGAAACGGTGAAGCGACACGCACTGTCGCTCGACCTAATTGGCTGTCATGGACAGACGCTTTATCATCAGCCTCGCGCGGAAAGTTATGCGGGCCGGCGGTTCGCGTGTACCTGGCAACTCGGCGAATCAGCCGCAATTGCCGCGGCAGCCAAAGTGCCCGTGGTCTCAAACTTTCGCCCTGCCGATATGTTCGCCGGAGGCCAGGGAGCACCGCTGGTTCCGCTGCTGGATTACGTGCTGTTTGCCGATCACAGGCGCGGACGCGTGTTGCAAAACATCGGAGGCATCGCCAACCTGACCGCAATTCCTGCTGGAGCGGCAGCAGATGCTGTTGTGGCCTTCGACACCGGCCCTGGCAACATGATTATCGACGCGCTGGCGCAGGAACTCTTCGATAAGAAATTTGATCGCAAAGGAATCATCGCCGCTCGGGGCAGAGTGCTAGTAAAGGTTTTGTCAGCCGCGCTTACTAACCCGTACTTCAAGCAGAAACCGCCGCGCACGGCAGGGCGCGAGCAATTTGGGCGCGAGTATGCCGCAAAATTTCTGGCGTCCTGCCAACGGCACAGCAACCGGCCAGAAGATGCGCTGGCCACGGCGACTGCTCTCACTGCCGAGACAATTGCCCGCAGCTACAAGTCTTTTGCACATCGCGGAATGAAAGGTCGCGCAGTGGATTACATTGTCTCCGGCGGAGGTGCGCGCAATGCCACGCTGATGGCAATGCTGGCGCAGAGACTGGAGCCGCTCGGTTGCGAACTGGCTTCTAGCGAGCAATTCGGCCTGCCCGCTGAAGCAAAGGAAGCCGCAGCCTTTGCGCTCCTGGCGTGGCAAACCTGGCATCACCTGCCGGGGAATGTGCCCAAGGCTACCGGCGCGGCGCGGCCTGCAATTCTGGGGCAGGTGACCTACGCGTAGCAATCCGTTGGCGCTGTGGAAATCGGCAACAGCCAGTGTCGCCTCCCACCCGTGCGACAAAAACAGCCTCCGCAATCGAATGCCTCGAAACTCCCTTGCTATTCATTAATTTAATTAAAATTCTGGTGTTTCAAACAACCCTTAATACCATGGGACGATTCGCTCAACCTTTTGGCGACTTGATTCGTCTAGGTGAATAGCGATGAAGTTTGCCATCCTGGACGCCGCATGGCTTCGAGGGGGTGTCAGGTAATGGAGAGCAAGATGAAGATTCGGATTCCTTATTTGATTGCGCGAACAGCCATGGGAGTTGCCCTGCTGTCAGCCTTGACTTTCGCCGTTGCGCAGGCGCCCGTGCGATTTGTGGGCACCATTACCGCCATCAACGGCAACACGCTGACGGTGAAGACCGACGCCGACGGCGCTCGCAAGGTGAATGTGCCTGGCACGACCGTGCTCAAGCGCATTGCGCCCGGACAAAAAGATCTGAGCGCAGCGGAGACGATCCCGTTTTCTGACCTGGCCATTGGCGATCGCGCGCTGGTAAAGCTCGATCCCAGCGCGCCAGCCGGAACTGAAGAAGCGCTGCAGATTATCGCCGTCAAGCAAGCCGACCTGGTGCAGAAGCAGCAGAAAGACCGCGAAGATTGGCAGCAACGCGGAGTGGGCGGATTAGTGAAGAGCGTTGACGCATCGACTGGCGTCATTTTGCTGACCAGCGGCGCGGGAGCCGCAACCAGAACCATTACGGTGAATACGACAAAGGCGACCATGCTCAGGCGTTATGCGCAGGACTCGGTACGATTTGATGCGGCGGTTCCCGCACCGATCACTGCGATCCTCGCGGGCGACCAGTTGCGAGCGCGCGGGACAAAAAATGCGGACGGAACGGAGATTGCCGCAGAAGAGGTGGTTTCTGGCAGCTTCCGCAACGTCTCCGGGACTATCCAGTCAATCGATCCGCAAGGCTCGACTCTGGTGGTGAAGGACCTGGCAACAAAGAAACCGGTCACCGTTCACATCACAGCGGATGCGCAGATGCGGCGTTTGCCGGAGATGATGGCAAGAATGTTGGCGGCGCGGCTGAAAGGCGGCACGGGCAGCAGCGAGGCATCCGCGCAACGAGGCGGGAACGGCTCATGGAACGGCGGCAGCGGCAGAGGCGGCGGAGACCCGCAGCAAATGCTGAACCACGCTCCTGCCATTCAACTTGCTGATCTGAAAAAAGGCGAAGCGGTGATGGTCGTATCCACCGCAGGTACAGCTGAGGTCACAGCCATCACGCTGCTCGTCGGCGTCGAGCCGCTGCTCGAGGCTCCGGCTGCAAGCCAGAACCTGCTTTCCAACTGGAGCATGAACACCGGCACTCCTGACGTAGCCCAGTAGGCATTCACGCATAACAAGCGAAATCAAACGAGGAACAAGTGTACTCAAAATTGCATAGTTGCACTCATTTTCTGATCGCCCTGGCGTTAGGCGCGTCTAGCGCGACGGCGGCGCAGGCGCAAGCTCCTGCCGCCCCCTCGACACCTCCTGCGTCCACTACGGTTGCGGCCGCGCAGGCTGCACCAGTCACAACGGCCACTTTTCGTGGACACGTCGCCGACCCGACGGGTGCGGTGATTCCCGGTGCAACCATCACCATTACCACGCCGAAAGGGACAACCGTGAAGACGGTGACCGCCGACGATACCGGACGCTATGCGGTGAACGGATTGACGCCTGGTGCTTATCAGGTGCAGGCTTCTGTCGCAGGCTTTGCGCCTTTTGCCTCGCGGGTCATTCAACTCGCTGCCGGCCAGGTAATGCGCGTGGATATTGCCATGGCCATGGAAGTCGCGCAGCAGAGCGTGGTGGTCACTGACGAATCTCCCTCGGTCAACGTGGAGGCGGGCGGCAACGCCAGCGCCATCGTTCTTAAAGGCAAGGATCTGGACGCGCTCTCGGACGATCCTGATGAGTTGTCGAACGAATTGACAGCTCTGGCTGGACCAGCCGCCGGGCCGAACGGCGGCCAGATTTACATTGACGGTTTCACAGGCGGCCAACTGCCGCCCAAGTCGGCAATCCGCGAGATTCGCATCAACCAGAATCCCTTTTCCGCCGAGTTCGACCATATCGGTTACGGACGCATCGAGATTCTTACCAAGCCCGGAACAGATGTGTTGCACGGACGGGTCTTTGGA
>JBAPYY010000557.1:0-5239 GCA_049284975.1 Occallatibacter sp. | reverse complement strand
GCCGTAGACCGTGCCGAATCCGAACCAGCAGTCGCAATGGCGGTTAACTCTACAGCGCCTCGAGTACTCGCTGAAGAGGCGCGCCGATGCAATGCTCTGCTTGTGCACTATTCCACGGACTACGTGTTTGACGGATCGAAAGCGGGACCGTGGTTAGAGTCCGATAAACCGAATCCGCTGAATGTCTATGGAGCGAGCAAGCTTGCCGGAGAAGAAGCTATACAACAAATGGGCGGCAGGTTTCTGATTTTCAGGACAAGCTGGGTTTACGGACCTCATGGCCGGAATTTTCTTTTAACCATGCTGCATCTGGCGCGCGAGCGTGATGAACTCAGCATTGTGGACGATCAGTTTGGCGCGCCGACCAGTTCTATAGAACTGGCCGACGCTACGCGCACTATTGTCAGCGGTGCCCTGGAAGGCAAATTTGGACCTACCGAGAGTTGGGCCGGCCTCTAACACACGACCTGCTCCGGATCGACGTCCTGGTGCGGCTTTGCGAGCGCTATCTTTTCCAGTGCTAGTGGCTTGCTTCACGGCAAAACTCCGTCAGTCAAGCCCCTTCCTTCCTCGCAGTACATTACTTCGGCAAAGCGGCCTCGGAACTCGGTTTTGTCAAACGAGAAGCTATACGCCCGATTTGGCGCGAAGTTAGCGCCGTGGGAGTCAGCACTCGATGCAGTAATTTCACGGCTGACAGCGGAAACACCGCCTGTAGAACCGTAGGCCCGCATCGGGCACTGAACCGGTACGAGATTCGGGACCGTCAAACGAAATACTGAGCTTTTTGCCGATGGCAACCGCGCGGGGCTGCCATCGGCGCAGTGGAGAAGCCTTTGGCGGTTGTGGCGTTTCTGCCGGCCTTGACGGAACGAGGCTGAAAACCTAAGCTCAAACCAGCATCCTGTCTCTTCGAAGCAGCTTTGCGGCTTCAGTGAGCCGGATCAACTTTTCCGGAAATTTTCTGGGCTGGGCCGCGATGATCCCTTACCACTGGCAGTATCTTCCGCTGTTCTTGCAGATTCTTGCAGCATTCGGGCTTGGGCTGGGAATGGTCGTGGCCTCCTGGATCGTCGGACGGCATCGAAACACGCCTACCAAGCTGGCCGCCTACGAGTGCGGAATTGTGGCTGTGGGCGATGCCCGGGGACGATTCAGCGTGCGCTTCTATATGGTCGCCATGCTGTTCATCCTGTTCGACGTGGAAGCGGTATTCATGATGCCCTGGGCGGTGATTTACCGCAAACTGCCCGCAATCACCGGCCAACGGCTCTTCGGATTCTGGGAGATGGTGGTCTACCTGGGATTTGTGGCCGTGGGCCTCTTCTACATCGTGCGCAAGGGCATTCTGAACTGGAGCCAAGACAAGGCGGACCTCTGACATGGCTCAGCCAAAGACATTCATCGGCAAGACAGCCGTGCTCCAAGGCCTCGCCGAACATCCGGCGGTGAAGACCGTCCTCGCCTGGAAACCTGAGGCTCTGCTGGACGCGAAGTTTGACCGGGACGAGTTGACCTTGACCATTGCCGCCGAACATATTCGCGGCGCAGCTGCCGCCGTGCAGGCTGCCGGCTACAACTTCTTTGAAGATGTGACCGCAGTCGACCGGTTCCCTTCCACGCCACGCTTTCAGTTGAGCTACCACATTGTCTCGCACTCCTATAAGGAACGTATCCGTCTGCGGGCGATGCTCGACGGCGCCGCGCCAACAATTGATTCGATAACGCAGGTCTGGCCCTCGGCCAATTTTTACGAGCGCGAGGTCTTCGATCTGTTCGGTATCGTGTTCGAGGGCCATCCCAACCTGCGCCGCATCATGATGCCCGACGACTGGCAAGGCCATCCGCTGCGCAAGGACTATCCGGTGGAGGGCTACAGATAAATGAATTCAGGCACTCCCATCCTCGAAGTTCCCGTGGCCCAGGGCGCGCGCGATCAGCACATGATCCTCAACATGGGGCCGCAGCACCCGTCGATGCACGGCGTTCTGCGCCTGGTGGTGGAGATTGACGGCGAGATCGTTGTCCGGCTTTACCCCGAGATCGGCTACCTTCACACTGGAATCGAAAAGACCTGCGAGGCGAAGTTTTATCAACAGGTAGTTCCGCTCACGGACAGGCTCGACTACCTCAGCCCCATGGCCAACAATCTTTGTTATTGCCTGGCGGTCGAGCGTCTGCTGTCGTTGGAGATTCCCGAAAAGGCCGAGTGGATGCGAGTTCTGCTGGCCGAGCTGACCCGCCTGAATTCGCATCTGATCTGGCTGGGTACGCACGCCATGGACATTGGCGCGCTTACCGTCTTTCTCTACACCTTCCGTGAACGCGAAGAAATTTTGAGAATCTTCGAGGGCCTAGCCGGCCAGCGAATGATGACCAGTTATTTCCGCATCGGCGGGCTTTCAATGGAACCGCCACTGGACTTTTTCGACCGAGTGCAGGGGTTCATCAAGACCTTTCCGGAAAAGATCGATGAATATTCAAACCTGCTGACTGGCAATCCGATCTTCAGAGGACGGTTGAAGGGCGTTGGAATTTTATCGGCCGCAGACGCCATCGCGCTGGGCGTGACCGGGCCGAATATGCGCGGGTCCGGCGTGGACTTTGATCTGCGACGCGATATGCCTTACTCCGGCTATGAGAACTTTCAGTTCAAGGTGCCCATTGCCACCGCGGGCGATTGCTGGGCGCGGTATGAAATTAGACTTATCGAAATGCGCGAGAGCGTGAAGATCATACAGCAGGCGCTGGACGGAATGCCCGTGGGACCGATCAAGGCCGACGCACCCAAGATCGTATTGCCCGACCGGGAAAAGATGAAGACGCAGATGGAGGCTCTGATCCATCACTTCAAGATTGTGACGGAGGGCTTCGCGGTGCCGGCCGGAGAAGTTTATCAGGGCATTGAATCGCCGCGCGGACAGATGGGCTATTACGTGGTTTCCGACGGCACGGCCAAGCCATATCGCGTTCACTTCCGCAATCCATCGTTCGCAACATTGCAGGCGCTTGAGACCATGTGCAAGGGCCGGATGCTGGCCGACGTGGTGGCCGTGGTTGGGTCTATCGATATTGTTCTGGGAGAGATCGATCGATGAAAGGGGGTGCTTATGGTCAACTATGCCGATCTCGCGGATAGCGCAAAGAAAATGCAAGATGCCGGCAAATCGGCTTCTATCACGCATAAAGAACTGCGAGTAGACCCCTGCGCCTTTTTTGACGGTGTGAAGGCCCATCTCGCCACGGAAATGAAAAAGGCCAATGTCGAGCTCCGCAAAAGGGGCGCTGCCGCAATTGATCAAAATCATTTGCCGGGCTTCGATACTGAGATCTTTCTTACTTTCGGCACAGATTCGCTCTGCCGGATCGGACTTGGGATCAAAGCAGGGGAATGCCGCATCACGGCCGTAATAAGCGGTCCTCCGAATGGATACGAGATTTCAAGGAAGGAATATCTCTGCCTTCAAGAGGCTGCCTGCAAAGAAGTGCTTGCTGCTGCGGAAGCAGGGTTGCCGAACGCGGGGGCATATAGTCCTCGAGAAATTGCGGCAGACATTATTTCCAGTTTCCTCCTGGGCAAGTTCGATTGAGTTACCATGGCGGTTTGCGCTGAGATCTATAGGACGCTCGTTTTCTTATTCCCGCATTGCACTGTGGACCAAGGATTGTTGGGGAAAGAGAATCAGCGAAGGCCGGACGAATGAGTGGCACAACAGCCACGGGTGAGGGATTTGAGTTGGATTTGACCGCCGGAATTTGTGCAAGGGAGTTGATGCAGTGAGCGATGAGACGATGACTCTATTTTCGCCCAAGTTGGCGGCGCGGCTCGACGCACTCGTTGAGAAGTACCCAGTGGGTCGCTCTGCGCTGGTTCCCATGCTCCTTTATGCGCAGGATGAGATTGGATACCTTTCGGATGCTGTCATCCATGAAGTGGCCCAGCGCATCGGTATCACCGAACTTGAAGTCCGCAACGTGGCCACTTACTACTCAATGCTGCGCTTCAAGCCGGCGGGCAGGTACAACGTGCAGGTCTGCACGAATATCAGCTGCATGTTGCGCGGAGGATTTGAGATTTACGAGCGCTTTCAGGAAGAACTGGGAATTGGCCACAAGAGCGTAACGGCGGACGGGTTGTTTTCGCTCGAAGAGGTCGAGTGCATCGGAGCCTGTTGCTGGGCGCCGGCCATTCAGGTCAATTACGAATTCCACGATGATCTGACGCCCGAGCTTGTGCCGGGCATTCTCGACTCGTATCGCCTGAAAGCCAAAGTCCCCAGCAGCGGGTCCTTATTGCTGGGGTCGAAAGCTCAGAAGGAAGGGACCGACGCTCATGCCTAGACTGGTCTCGCATCCTGATGAAGTGAAAATTGTCAGCCGGCGCTTCGGCCTGGGCGCGGATAATATCGATCGCTACGTCGAGCTCGGCGGCTACGAATCAGCTAAGAAGTGTCTGGCGCAGGGTCCTGACTGGATCATCAACGAGATGAAAGCCAGCAACCTGCGGGGGCGCGGCGGCGCGGGTTTTCCGGCAGGGTTGAAGTGGTCTTTTGTGCCTAAACAATCCGCCAAGCCGAAGTATGTGCTGGTCAACGGCGACGAGAGCGAACCGGGCACCTGCAAAGATCACTTGATTTTCTTGCACGATCCGCACGCGGTGATTGAAGGCACGATTATCGCCGGGCTGGCAATTGGCGCTAAGCTGGGTTTCATTTATCTGCGCGGCGAGTACCGTTATCTGCTCGAAATCATGGAAAAGGCAGTCGCTGACGCCTACGCCAAAGGATTTCTGGGCAAAAACATCTTCGGCAGCGAAACTGAATTCCAAGTCATCACGCACTCTGGCGCTGGCGCCTATGAAGTGGGCGAAGAGTCGGCGCTGATGGAGTCGCTGGAAGGCAAGCGGGGCGTGCCGCGCATCAAGCCGCCCTTTCCTGCCGTCGTTGGCCTCTACGGCGGGCCTACGGTCATCAACAACGCCGAGACCATAGCGACCGTGCCTCATGTAATTGCGATGGGTGCGGCGGCTTACGCGGAAGTCGGTTCGCCACGCAACGGCGGAACTCGTTTGTTCGGCATCAGCGGCCACGTGGAGCGCCCCGGCGTTTACGAGTTGCCCATGGGCTACAACCTGAAGAAGATGGTCTACGATGTCGCTGGCGGCATTCGCGGCGGACGCGGATTGAAGGCGGTCGTCCCCGGCGGTTCTTCCACTCCTGTTTTATTGCCCGAGGAGATC
>JBAPYY010000556.1:0-5758 GCA_049284975.1 Occallatibacter sp. | reverse complement strand
GTCGTGTACCAGATGCGGCGCGTTTCTCAGCATGTGGCCGCGCTCTCTGAGAGCATCCACGACCAGCGTCAGGTTAAGTTGCTGGAGGTAGCGAACGCCGCCATGCACAAGCTTGGTGCTGCGGCTGGACGTTCCTTTGGCAAAGTCGAAACGCTCGACCAGCAGAGTGCGATAGCCGCGAGAAGCCGCTTCAACCGCTGCGCCCAGACCGCTGGCGCCGCCGCCGATCACGAGCACATCCCATGGTTCTGTTTGCCGGCCAAGTTGCCCCAGAATCTTTGCTCTCATGGCTTCACCTATAACTTTTTGCTTGCGTCCCAGCCTTCTCAAAATGGGTAAAGGTTGGGGTTCAAATTTCAGTTACTGGAGAAAATCTTCGACCTTACTGTTTTCCGACCAAGTTTCACCCTTGCACGCCTTTTTGGGCGTACCTCCATGGTCTGATTCGTTGTGCGTCAAATCGTGGCTGAACAGCCCGGGCCGCCCTGAAGGCGAAGAAGCTGAATTAAAAGTGTGCCAGCCACATGAAGTAGCTGGCACACAGGTTCCTTGCAGGTTAGTAGATGATCTTCAAGCCGAACTGAACAATGCGCGGCTCGAAAGTGCCGGTCATCTGGCCGCCACCAGTGCTGGTAGGAGCAGAGGCGTTGTTATCAGTACCGGAAACGGTGCCGCCGCCCGAGCCGCCGGGCAGGTAAAGGTTGGTGTGGTTGAAGATGTTGTACAGTTCCGCGCGGAACTGTACCTTCGCCCTTTGAATCGGAGTGTTGAAGTTCTTGTTGAAGTCCAGGTCAGTCTCGTAGAACGGCATCGTGCGACCGTAGTTCTTGGGCAAGTTGCCGAACGGGCTGGACACGCCATTTGCGGTTACGTTGCCTATATAGGTTGAAGGCAGCGTCAAGGCATTGGGGTTGACATATTGAATGTACCCGGTTGGAACGCCCGCCGAAGTAACAGCCTTCACTTTCCCCAGGGTATAGTGCGCACCGGGAACCAGGTTGGGGCGATACAGATTCTCACCGCGCCAGTTCTGCGTAAGCATCGGTGACGTCTGGTTGGCCGAAGCCGGCGAATAAGTCAAGTTGAAAGGTGTGCCGCCCTGAACGGTGTTGATGCCGCTGATCTGCCATCCGCCGAACAGGGTATTCTCCAGAGCGTTGCTGCTGGCCATGAACCGCTTCCCCTGGCCAACCGGCAAGTCATAAACAAAGCTGGTGACATTGGCGATGGGCAGGTTGTAATCCGACTGGCCGTAATCCGCATTGATGTTGTTCCCATCTTGCGGATCTGGCGTGTTGGCTTCGAGAGTGGACGACGCGTTATCCAACGCGTGGGACCATGTGAAGGAATTCAGCAAGGTCAAGCCGGCAACAAAGCGCTGCTCATAGCGGGCTTGCAGTGAGTTGTAGTGTGAATGGAACCCGTTCGAGGCCTCGGTGATATCGCCATTGTTGAAAGGGTTCGCGGGATTGTTGAGCAACGTCCCTCCCCAGTTGGGGTAGGGGCGAGACCAGCCGTTTGCCGGCACGCCGCCAATGAAGCCGGCCTGAGGATCTTTCTGGTTTGCGTTGATGAAGCCCTGAAGATGAACGCCGTGGTTGCCCACATAGGCAACGTCCACAAGGATGTTCTTGGCCAGGGTCTTCTGGACGCTCAGGAAATAGCTCTCTGCATAGCCGTCCTTGGTGTCTTTGGGAATGTAGTCGATGTTGTCGGTGCCCGCACTGAATACAGTGGCGAGGCCCGTGGGGAAACCAGCCGAAAGCCTCTGAAAGCCAGTGGTGGCAGTGGATCCGGGGTTGGTTACGGAAGTGAACATCGCATTAGGTGCGTTGATGCCCAGCATGTTTCCCGAACCGGCGCGCCAGTAGTGGATGAAGCTGGTGCCGTAGCCGCCGTGAACCGCAACGCTGGGAGCGAGCGCATAGGCAAAACCGATGCGCGGAGCATAGTCGCCCAGTGCGGGATTGACCAGGGTTTTTCCGTAGACTCCGCCGCCGCTATAGGAAGAGATCATGCCCGTCTCGATGTTCGGATAGCCCGAAGCCTGCAAGCCGGTGGACAACGTGGCGAAGTTGGGAGTCAGGGTCAGCATGGTCCCGGTTGCCGCATCGAAGTTGGAGAGGTTGTTGTTGCGCTCAGAGTAAGGAGAACCGTACTCCCAGCGCAGTCCCAGATTCAGGGTCAGCTTCGGGGCGATCTTCCAATCGTCCTGGGCATATCCGCTTTCCATGTTCTGGTGCAGATGTGCGATGTAGTAAGTTGACAACGAGTAGGCGCCGCTTGCGCCAAAGAGGAAGTCAGCCCAGTAAGTGTCGGCGACGGCGCTGTTGCCGGTGGGGCAGTTGGTAGCTCCGGCCGACGCAGGGCAGACGCTATAACCATGGTTGAAGGTGAAGGAACCGTACAGCGGATTCGAGTCTTCCACTTCCATCCAGATGTACTCGTACTCATAGCCGAACTTGAAGGAGTGCTTACCCTTAACCCAGGAGTAGTTGACCTTGGGGTTGAGTACGGAGGGATTCTGCCACTGCGGGTTGGTGCTTTGGCGTCCGAAGGAGGTGAAGCCACCGGAGATGGCCATCGAGGGCAGGCCGCCGGAAACGCCGGCGATGGTGGGCAGGCCGGGTATGGAACCTGCGGGGAATGTGCTGCTGCCAATCGCGTAGGTCCATTTGCCGGCGTCGGTGCCGGAGAGCGCTAGTCGGGCATCGACCACCTTGTTATCGCCCATCAGATGGTTGTAACCGAGCGAAACCTGTCTGTCGTGAATCAGGATCTCGCCGTTGGACTGCATATCGATTGGCTCGGGCAGCAGGTTGAAGTTCTTGCCCGTTTCCTTGCGATCACTGACCTTCACGAACCAGGAAGAATTCTGACTCTGTTGGTAATCCAGGCGAAGATCGCCTTTGTCTGCGTGGTCGGTGAAAGGCGCATTCAAAGCGCAGTTGTTAGTGTCGACACCCGTAGTGGCCAGGCCCGAAGCTGCCGTGCACTTTCCATTTGCAGGAAGTGCGGCCAAATACAATCCCGCGATCTTCTTGGCAGTCGGGTCAATGTCAGGATTGGTGAGAATCGACGTGCCCGCCGGCAGGTAAGTGCCTGGGCTCCAGGGATCCTGCACTGCGACGGCTAAAATGCCGCTGAGCTCGTTGGTGGTGGGAACTGTATCAACCACCGTGGGCGTGAGCGTCTGGCGGAAACCCTCGTAATCGAGGAAGAAGAAGAATTTGTTCTTCATGATCGGCCCGCCGAAGTCAGCGCCGAATTGGTTGCGATCGAATTCCGGCTTGAAAAACGGCAACTGAACGCCGGCAGCATTAAAAGTAATTGGCTTGATGAAGCCGAATGCGTTCAGATCGGTATTGCGAATGAACTCGTAGAGCGTGGTGTGGAATTGATTGGTGCCGCTCTTGGTGGCAACGTTGATGGTGGCGCCGGAGGAGCGACCGTACTCGGCGCTCTCATTGTTGGTCACCACTTCAAACTGGGCGATGGAATCGGGCGGGGGAGCGATGATCTGGTTGTCGAAGCCCTGGTTGCTTTCACCATAAGCATTGTTGTCCATGCCGTCGAGCATGAAGTTGTTGAACATGCTCCGCTGGCCGTTGACGTTGAACGATCCGGCGCGCGTCAGGCTGGTGACGGCGGTGGTGGTCGCATCGGCAGGCGCGGGGCGCGCACCGGTAACGTAATCTACCAGGTCAGAATAATTGCGGGTTACCAGCGGGAGAGCTTCGCTTTGATACTCGCTGACTGTCTGACCGCGCTGGCTGGATTCAGTTTCAAGCTGAAGCGCGACGCCTGACACTTCAACCGTGGTCTGGGCGGAGCCGATCTTCATCACCAGGTCGATGCGGACGCGCGCGCCGACTGAGACGGTGATGTCCTTGGCAACGGCGTCGGCGAATCCAGCGGCCTTCGCGGTAACAGTGTAGATGCCATAGCGCAACGACGGGACTTCATAGTCGCCTGAGGCGTTGGTGGTCACATTCGAGACGATTCCCGTTGCATTGTTGACGACCGAGACGTTCACGTTGGGGATTACGGCCCCGCTGGAGTCGTGGATCGATCCCACCAGGCTTCCATTTTCATACTGTGCATAAGCGCCCAGCGCTGGAAGAACCAACAACAGCGCCACGGCCAGGCGAATCCACCCGGAAATGCGCACACGTTGTCCCATTAGCCGATTCATCGAAATCATACAGCCTCCAAAGATTCTGAATCACAACTGCGTTTCATCCATTCTTAACCATTGCGGTTAAGGCTCTGATAAAGCTCCGATAAAATACGGCTAAGGACGCAAAAAAAATCCGCCTCCAACTACAGGCCCGTGTCACGCCACAGAGCGTCGCCGCTCAAGGACAGACTGAGGCTTGCATTTGGCGGTGGATTTCTCTTATTCCTCTTCCGCAAAAGCAAACTAGCAACTCTGCGCTACGCGTGTCAAGAAAAAAACTGGCCACCTACGGTTTTCCCGCGTAAAAGACGGTATCAAACTGCATCAGCTTGCGCGCTGATCAACGGCCGGAAGCCGCACTGTCTCTAGGGTTTCGGGAATTCCGAAATTCGCCATCGGGATCGACTGCACGCAACCGGCTGCTCAGCGCTCGCCCTTACTCTGTATCAGGATTTGGAAGGATGATGTCCCGAATCATTCCATTCATCTCGGCGCACGACGCGATGAAGCCTCTCAAAGTTCTCCGCGTAGCGCCATAGGTATCGAATTCCTCATGCGACAAGCCATCTTCCATATAGGCGCGCTCGAAGTCGGGAAATTTTTTCAGCAGCGTGTCCACGATCTTCGCATCCACCGGCGTATCGATTCTCGAAATCACTTCAATATCGCTGGCGTTATAGCGGCGCTGCCACGCGCAAGGCGGAGATATTACCACATCGCCTCCGATGAATTCGCTCCAGTGCATGTGATTGCGGAATGCCGCGGAAAGAAGGCGCAACCTGTAGCCGCGCTCACGGAACAACTTGTAGGTCTTCTTGAATACGGCCACACCGGCCCACTCCAGGTAGCCCGGATCAACGCTGAGCTGCTGCTTTTCGAGAAGCACTTTGAGCCAGTCGTCGAGCCGCCCCACCATGATGGTGCACACCGGCCCCATGGTGGAGATATCCAATCCTTCGGCTTCTCGGCGCTTGAGGCCGCGCTCCACGGCCTTGGCAACGGCCACGGCCTGCGGCAGCGTAAAGCTGGCGGTCGCGTTAATGCTCACTCCGCGATAAGTAGCTTCCTCAATGGCCACAATTCCGGCGCGCGTGGCGGCAATTTTGACAATCATGTTGGGGGCGAGCTGGCTAAAACGGATGGCCTGCGCCAGAATCGCATCAGAATTGCGGTAGGTTCTCGGATCCGTCTGGATGGACAGCCGCCCGTTGCGCCCCTTTTGCTGATCGAAAATCGGCTTCAGCAGCTTTGCCGCGTTGGCCGACATTTCTTCCACAATCTTCCATGTGATCTCATCTTCGGTTGCCTGCGGGAGGATTTCCGCCAAGGCCTTAATTCGCACTTTCCACGCGGCCATCTCTTGTTTGAGCACGGAGACTGCAATTGAGGGGTTACAAGTGGCTCCCACTGCGCCGTGTTCGATCGAATAAGTAAGCTCCTCAATACAAGCCGAGTCGTTCCACAGGCAAGTAGGCGTGGTTTGAGTCATCTGAAAGAGCGGGCTTTTGAAAGGGAGCTTTGAGTCACTTTTAGGCATAGATCCTCCGGAAAATGCAAACGTGTGCATAAAAACCGTAC
>JBAPYY010000555.1:0-4101 GCA_049284975.1 Occallatibacter sp. | reverse complement strand
TCAGCTCAAGATCGAACCCGCCAACCGCACTCTCACCATCAGCGCACAAGGCCAGGTGACTGCCGACCCCGACGTGGCCATTCTGCGTATCGGCTTCCAAACCCAGCCGTCTGATGCCAAAGCCGCTTACGCCGCGGGCGCCAAAACCTCCAACGATATAGTGGACGCGCTCAAGCAGGCGGGCATTCCCGAGACCGCAATTCACAGCGAGTGGCAAAGGCTCGATCGTGTTTTTGGCACTGCTCACAAATTCCAGTTGACGCAGCAATGGACGGTTAAGACTTCGCCGGAACGCGCCGCTGAAATATTGGACGTTGCCATCACCGCCGGAGCCACGCAAAGCGGCGATATCGATTGGACGATGCAGGACATGCGGGCGCTGGACAATCAGGCACTTGATCGCGCAGCAGCGCGGGCGAAATCAGATGCGGAAGCTCTGGCCAAGGCCATGGGAGTTCGTCTAGGTGCGCTGATCTATGTGACCAATCAGATCTCCGCGCCGCAATTTCTTCCGCGGTTCCACGCCATGGCCATGCCGCAGGCGGTGGGCGCAGCCGCGCCACAGACGTTAGCCATCGAGCCGCGCAAGGTCAGCAGCGAAGCCACCGTCTACGCCGTCTTCGCCATCGAATAGGGAAGCTCCGATTACTTCGATGTTTTGAAAGGGCACGGATTTATCCGTGCCACAAAGGCTGCAAAATGAACGCGGGCTTTAGCCCCTGAGAAAATGCTTGTCCGACAGAGTGGACTTAATCAGGGCTTCCTTAGCGCTACCGCAGCATCGCCGCCGTCAGCGGATCTTCTTCGCCGTCGAAGTATTTCTTTAGCGCGTCGTTGAAGATTCTTGCGTCTTCCGCTGCCCGAGAAAACAGAGTCATTGACGAGCGGAACTTCAGATCGTCGGGGTAGCCGAGAATCTCGCCGATACTCTGCCCTTCAACCTGATTCACCAGCCGCGTGCATTGCGTCAATCGTGGCCCCAAAACCGGGTGCAGCAGATAGGCCGTTGCTTCTTCCAGCGACCCAATCCCGTAAAACTCCGCCAGTGAACTGCGCCCCAAGCCCTTCATCTGCGGAAAGATGAACCATATCCAATGGCTGCGCTTTTCTCCCGCGCCCAGCTCCGCCAGTACCTGCGGAAAAACATCGGCCTGCGCCTTCACAAAGCGTTCGAGGTTGAAGGGGTCTTTCATCCCGGTTACCTCCCGTGAAGAGCTGAACTCTATTACACGCTACAGCAGCCCGCCGCTCCCGGCCATTCTGCGCGAAAACAGACAGCAAAGCAACGAAACACCCAGTGCCAGCGCAACCCAGCCAACCTCCTCGACAGGGCTAACATACACAGCTGGAATTTGCGGCAATGTGAGCCCGAGAGATCGCAAGCCAACCATGTGGAACGTCGGCAGCCCGAGCCGGACAACCTCAAGCGCGCCCCAAACGATGACTCCGCCAACTAGCAAGATTCCGGCAACGGCCCACGTCCATGGAAAGGGAATCGGCGGCGGCGGCGCGGCATCATGCTGAACTCTCTCCATCACCGAGGCCATGAAGCCTGAAGAAGGAATCAGCTTCTCTTCCGTGGCCAGAATCTGACCAATCTCCGCTTCCTGTCTCGCGTTTCGGTCGGCGTTGTCGCCGTTCTTTCCACTGCGAATTGTTTTTGCCAGATTCAATTTGCGGCCTCCTTTCCTGTCGCTTCCTGAATAATCTCGCTGTCGTCAAAATCAGGGTGCCCCACCCTCGCCGCGTATTTGTTTTTGCGGCTAGGGTGGGAGCCGCGCTCTTCTTCGAGATGCGGAAATCGCTGCCGCAACAGCGCCCGCGCCCTGCTCAGCCGCGCCTTCATGGTTCCTTCCGGCAAGCTCATCGTTGCGGCGGCGGCGGCCAAATCCATCTCATGAAAATAGTACAGAATCACCGGCTCTCGATAACGCAACGGCAAGGCCAGCACAGCGTGCCGAATCGTTTCCTGCCGCCGATGTTCTTCCAGCTCGCGATGCTGAGAAGCGGGGCTGTTTGGTTCCGGTGCGCTGGCCAGCGGCAGAGTCTCCGTGGGAAAGCGCTTCAGCTCGGAGCGATAGACATTCGCGGCCAACGCAAACAACCATGTCGAAAAACTCGATTCGCGCCGCCAGTGGCTCAGACCTCGCCATGCTCGAACGAAAGCCTCCTGAGCCATCTCTTCCGCTCGGCTGCGGTCGCGGCAATAGCGCCAGGCCATATTGATCAGTGGGCCCTGCCAACGCCGGACAATTCCCTCGAAGGCTTTCATGTCGCCTGCCAGCACCTGCTCTACTGCGGCCTGATCTTCTTCGGCGCTGGTGGTGGCGTTCATCCTGGATCGAGTCCTCTGCGGCGATAGCGGAACCAGAGTCGATGTATCCCGAAACCACAGCGCTCAAGTCGACGCGACCATCAGGGAGCGGTGACCCGCTAGGACACTCAACAGGACACACGTACTCTGGTTCCGCTCAAGTATGACCGGATCTCGCACGTTCTGGTTGCATTTTTTCTCCCCAGCGTGTTCCAGAAAAACTCTCTGTGTCAGGGCACGACTTCAGTCGTGCCGAAAAGGGCGTTAAACAAGGGGTTTGAACCCCTGACGGAATGCAACCGTCGCACGTTTACCATTTATGAATCACGCTCATACACTCTGCCTTTTTAATTATGCAACCGGAATTGCAAGCTGGCTGTCCTACCTGACGCATGGGGAAAAACCCCGGCCAGGAGGAAATCATGGAACCAGGAGTGGTAGTAATGTTCGTTCCAATTGTGTGCATGGTATCGGTGTTCACATTTCTGGTGTTCGCCGTTTGGTTCGGCACCCGCCAAAAGGAGCGCGAAGCCTATTACAAGGCGGAGACCCTCCGCCGCATCACCGAGGCCTCGGGCGAGGGAGCCAAGGCTGCAATCGACTTGCTCCGCGAAGAAGAGCGCATGAAGCGGATCAAGGCCCGCGAGGGTTTGAAGATCGGCGGCGTCATCAACGTCGGCGTGGGCATCGGGCTGGTGATCTTTCTCTGGTTCCTGGTCGGCCCCAAGGTGGCCCTTTGCGGCCTGATTCCCGGCCTCGTCGGCGTGGCCATGCTGACTTACGCCTACTACCTTGCAGCGCCTGTCGAGTAGCTCGCCGACCGCTTGTCGCCTTACCACTGCCGGAAACTAAAAATTCAATGTCCGACCTGAATCCTAAGGTTGAATCCCGGACAGGGCTGGAGCATCCAAGCAGATAGTTGTTTGAACAACTATCTGCTTCGGAGTACCAGCCCATGACCGTCAATCTCCAACGCCAACCCGCAATCTTCCTCCCTCACGGCGGAGGTCCCTGCTTCTTCATGGATTGGACATGGGGGCCAGCGGACACATGGCACAACACCCGGCACTTCCTTGAAGGACTCGCGGCCACTCTCCCCGAGCCGCCCAAAGCCATCCTGGTCATCAGCGGTCATTGGGAAGAACCTGCATTTACCGTCAGCGCCGCCGCGCGGCCCCAGTTGATCTTCGACTATTCCGGCTTTCCCGAGCACGCCTACCGCCTCACCTGGCCGACTCCCGGCTCACCGGAGCTCGCTGAGCGCGTTACCAATCTACTCGCTCAGGCGGGCATTCCGTCTGCGCATACTGCCGATCGCGGCTTCGACCACGGAGTCTTTGTGCCGCTCAAAGTCGTTTTCCCTGAGGCGAAGATTCCGGTGGTTTCGCTCTCGCTGGCAGCTTCTCTCGATCCAGCTCTGCATTTGGCGGCTGGCCGTGCCCTCGCTCATTTGCGGGATGAGGGCGTGCTCATCATCGGTAGCGGCATGAGTTTTCACAACCTGCGCGGCTACTTTCAACCGCAGACCCCGGAGCGCGCCAAGGCCTTTGACGATTGGCTCACACTTGCCGTCGAGTCTCCCTCAGCAGAGCGCGATGTGTTCTTGACGGGTTGGCGCGACGCCCCATTTGCCGCTTACGCACATCCGCGGGAGGAGCATCTGATTCCATTGATGGTTGCTGCGGGAGCAGGCGGAGACGCACAGGGAACCCGAATATTTGCCGATCAGCCGATGGGCGCGGCCGTCAGCGCTTATCGGTTCGATTAATAGGCGACAGACCCTAACC